>JABWCD010000009.1 GCA_013359265.1 Candidatus Hydrogenedentota bacterium | reverse complement strand
CTCGTCATCGTACTCGATCGTTTCGAGTTTCGAGTGCGAGTACGATGACGACTCACGAGCAGGAGCACGCAAAAGACTGTGCGCTCAAGGGCTTACTCGTGAGCATTTCTCACCGCACCGAAGTATTTTACGTCCACTGCGACGTCGTGGGGCGGCGAGAAATGCGGCGTAGCGTTGCGCCCACACGCCGCCGCGTGCCATGATCCGCGTTTCGCAAAGCTGCGTTCCAAATCGACGTCATATTTCACGAAAGGACATTCATGAAGGCCGCCGTTCTCGAAGCATTGGATACGCTTGCAGTCAAAGACGTCCCGACGCCGGACGTTGCGGACGACGAAGTACTCGTGCAGGTGGCGGCGTGCGCTGTGTGCGGGTCCGACATCCGCATGTTTCACCACGGCAGCCCGCGCATCACGCCGCCCGCGATTATGGGCCATGAAGCTGCCGGTGTCGTCGCGAAAGTCGGCAAGCACGTCACGAAGTTCAAGGTCGGCGATCGCGTCGCGCTCGGCGGCGACGTGCCGTGCGGCGAGTGCGTGTTCTGCGAAGCCGGCATTGGAAACAACTGCCAGATCAACTACGCGATGGGCTATCAGTTTCCGGGCAGCTTCGCGGAATACGTGAAGCTGAACCGCATGGTCGTGAACTACGGCCCCGTGCACAAGGTGCCCGATCACGTCTCGCTCGAGGAGGCGGCGCTCGCCGAACCGCTGGGGTGCGTGCTGAACGCGCTCGAACTGTCGCCCGTGAAGTTTGGCGATGCCGTCGTCATCATCGGCGCGGGCCCGATCGGGTGCATGATTATCGAAGTGGCGAAGAAGATGGGCGCGGGCAAGGCCATCGTCGTGCAACGTTCGCGCCCGCGATTGGAACTCGCGCGCAAGTTTGGCGCGGACGTCTATATCTGCTCCTCGGAAGAAGACCCTGTCGCGCGCGTGAAGGAAGAAACGCACGGTCTCGGCGCGGACGTCATCATCACTGCGAATGCGTCGCCCGAGGCGCAGCAGACCGCCCTGCAAATGGCGAAGAACCGCGCGTGGATCAATCTTTTCGGCGGCCTGCCAAAAGGCAACTCGGTCGTTCCGCTGGACACAAACCTCATCCACTACAAGGAATTGTTCGTCTGCGGGTCGCACGGCTGCATGCCGCGCCATCATCAAAAAGCCGTCGACCTCATCGCCGCCGGCGTCATCGACGTGAAGCAGTACATCTCGCACCGCTTCTCGCTCGACGAAGCGCCCGCAGCCTTTGCCGCCGCGGAAAGTCGCAACGGCATGCGCGTGGTGATTGCTCCGTGATACTCGCGTGAACGTATTGATCCACAGGCATTGCCGCATCCGCATGCCCGAACGTGGGGTCTCGGAGGAGGAGATTGTGCAAACCGTGACGGAAGGAGCCAGTCGACCGGCGAAATTGGGACGCACAGAGTTTCGGTTTGAGTTCGACTATAATGGCGTCTGGCGAGGCACGTACTATAGGCGCAAGCGTGTAACGGCGATAGCTGTTCCAGCCAACGCCGGATGGCTGGTGCTCACCGTGATTGCCCGATATTACTAATCGCAATTTCGTCCTTGCCGGAGTGGAACACAATGAAGCTGACCTATGATCCCGAACACGGTGTCGCCTACATTTGCTTTCGCGAGAAGCCGGAACACGTCGAGACACTGACAGTGAGCGACGAATTAAATATCGATATCGCGGAAGACGGGCGTGTTTACGGCATTGAACTGCTGAACGCGAATGAGCAATTGAACGCGGACCAACTTAAGACGCTGGAAATCGTCAACCAGGCGTCCGGCGACTCGTCCAAAGTTCCGCTGGCCCTTTAATAGGCCTCTCCGGACTTGCAGATTCCCATCGTGACCAGCGACGTCCTTGCGAAACTCGAAGCCGCCGGCGCCGCGCAGAACCGCAAGGTCTACGCGCGGCACGGCGTAACGAACGAAATGTTCGGCGTGAGCTATGCCGAACTCGGCAAGCTTGCGAAGCAGATCAAGACCAATCACTCCCTCGCCGAAGAACTCTGGGCGACTAACAACCACGATGCAATGGTCCTCGCCACCAAGATTGCCGATCCCGCAAAGCTGACTGCGAAGCAAGCCGAAGCATGGGCAAAGACACTGGGAAATTACGTTATCGCGGATGCTTTCGCCGGCCTGGTTGCGCGTTCGCCCCACGCCTGTGCAAAGTTGGAGAAGTGGGCCACGTCGAAAGACGAATGGGTCAGCAGCGCGGGTTGGACAATCCTGTGTCATGCGGCGATGTACGATACCTCGCTTCCCGACGGCTACTTCGATCCGCTCATCAAGACAATCGAGTCTTCCATACACGCCCGCCCAAACCGCACGCGCCATGCGATGGTTATGGCGCTAATCTCCATTGGCATTCGCAATGACGCCCTTCAGAAGAAAGTTGTCGCCGCGGCAAGACGCATTGGTAGAGTTCACGTAGACCACGGCGATACGGGCTGCAAAACACCGAATGTCGAGCAGTACATTGCCAGGACGCTCGCGCACCGGGCAAAGAAGAAGTCATCGTAGCGCGTGTGTGCAGCGAATGTTAAGTTAACCGTTGGCGTCATCCCCCTCTTCAACAAGCCAACGCCATGCGCGGCTGCCGCCGTGGTCCGGTGCGCGCCAAGCATGAACAATCGCTATACTGATCAAAGGGGGATCGCACTCATGTTCAAAGCGAATCGTGTCCATCTTGCCGCGTTGGTTTTTGCCGCGTGCCTAACCGTGTTCGCGCAGGAAACGCGGATACCGCCCGTCGGACCTAATCCGCAAGCCATCGCGGAGATCGCGTCCGGCGCGCGTACCGTCGCAAACGCCTCCTGGTGGGGATTCAACGCCGAAGACGCTACGGACGCCCTCCAAGCGGCAATCGATTCGCCGGCGAAGACCGTGATCGTGCCGTATATGGGCGCGCCGTGGATCGTGCGGCCGATTCGGCTGCGCGGCGGCCTCGAACTCGTTTTCGATCCCGGCGTGCTCGTGTTGGCGAAACGCGGCGAATTCCAGGGCGGCGGCGATTCGCTCTTCGATGCGGCTGACGCCGAAAACATCACCATTCGCGGATACGGCGCGACACTGCGCATGTGGAAAAAGGACTATCAGAATCCGCCCTACAAGAAAGCCGAATGGCGGATGTGCATTGCCATAAACGGCTGCAAGAACGTATTGATCGAAGGTGTCCGCCTCGAAAGCTCGGGCGGCGACGGTTTCTACATCGGCGCAACCAAGGGGCATCCCTGGTGCGAAGACATTACCATTCGAAATTGCGTCGCCAAAGACCACCATCGCCAGGGCATCAGCGTAATCAGCGCGCAAAATCTGCTAGTCGAGAATTGCGAGTTCTCCGGCACTTCCGGCACCGCGCCACAGGCGGGTATCGATTTCGAACCGAACGGACCGGACGAGCGCCTCGTGAATTGCGTGGTCCGAAACTGCGTGTTTCAGGACAACGCGGGCGCGGCCATGCAGGTCTATCTCAAACCTCTGGATTCCACAAGTCAGCCCGTATCGATTCGCTTCGAGAATTGCGTCGGCCGGCTCGGGCCCGCCGGCGCGAGCGCCGATGATATCCGCGCGACCGGCGTAAAAGGGCATGCTGGGATACTTGTTGGCGCGATTCGGGATGACGGCCCGCGAGGTGTCGTCGAATTCGTGAACTGTGTCGTCGAGAACATAGGACGCGAAGCAGTAAGCGTCTACGACAAGTCCGCCACGACAGCGCAAGTGCGCTTCGAGCGATGCAGTTGGAAGTCTTCGTGGCTGGCCGTCGCCCCGGATGAAGCCGCGGGCCGTGCCCCCCTCGCGATCCAACGCAACCGACCGAGCGTCGCAGCCATCGTCGGGGGCATCGAGTTCACCGACTGCGTCCTGCACGACGATATCGACCGCCCTGCGTTGCGCGTATATGGCGCGGACGACGATCACGGCGTTTCTCGAGTGAGCGGCGTTATTTGGCGCAGCGGACCGCACACGGCTCGGGCCGATTTGGGACCCAATCCGAAAGACTCGACGCTGGCGGTTTTGGCCCTGAAGTAGCTGTACGCCTATCGCCTAACAAACGAAGGATCGACCAGGATCGGTCGGTCTTTCGGGGCTGGGCTGAGCACACGGTGCGCGCGAGCGTGACCGCGGAATCCCCGTCGTTTCCTGACAGTTGCTCTTGTTGTGCGTTGTCTCGCGACGCCCCGGCGTCCCCACGGCCCATGCCCTTGCCTGGATTTGCCGCGGCGGGTAGACTCAAGTCCCTAGGCCGCAATTCTGGTGTCCCGAGTAGTATGGAGGTTGGTGCAATGAGAGCCGTTCGTATTGTTGTGTGTCTTGTCGCGTGCGCGATCGGTGGGGTTACGCTCGCGCAGGACACAGCCGCCGCGCCCGCGGCAAACGTACCCACGTATGCGAAAGACGTGGCGCCCATCATGCAGGAACGCTGCGCGGACTGCCACCATCCCGGCGGCATCGGGCCCTTTTCCCTGCTGACCTACCGGCAGACGAAGGGCTGGGCGCCGATGATCAAGGAAGTCGTCGAGCAGCGCCGTATGCCGCCATGGCACGCGGACCCCTCCGTCGGAAAATACAAGAACGATCGCCGTCTGACCGACAGCGAGATCGCGACCATCGTGAAATGGGCCGACGGCGGGCGCCCGATGGGCAACGAAGCCGACCTTCCCGCGCCGATCAAATACAGCGAGGATTGGCGCATCCCGGGCCCGGACGCCGTATTCGAATTGCCGGTCGAGCAGCACATCGAACCGTCGGGCGTGGTGCCGTACCGCGAAATCGAGGTGCCGACGAACTTCGCGGAAGACAAGTGGCTCCAGATGATCGAAGCGCGCGCAAGCAACCCCAAGGTGGTGCACCACATCATCGTGTTCATGCGATCGCCGGAAATGGAAGCGGGACAACGCCAGGAGTTTCAACGGCTGGGCCGCGGCTTCCTGGTAGGCTTTGCACCGGGCGTCATCCCGACGATATTGCCGGAAGGAAACGCGGTGAAGGTGCCGAAGGGATCGACTTTCATCTTCCAGATGCATTACACGCCGACGGGCAAACACGAGGTGGACAGGTCGCAGTTGGGAATCGTGTTTGCGAAGCAGCCGCCGCAGCGCGAGGTGATCACCGCGACGACCATCAACCCGGATTTCCAAATCCCGGCGGGCGATGCAAACTACCGTGTGGTTGCCGAAAGCGTCATTCCGGACAATGGAATTCTGTATTCGATGACGCCGCATATGCACTACCGCGGCAAATCGTTCGAGTACATCGCGCATTATCCCGACGGCAATTCCGAGACGTTGCTGCGCGTGCCGAACTACGACTTCAATTGGCAGACGACCTATATTCTCGAAACGCCGGCGCGCCTGCCGAAAGGCACCCGCATCGAAACGATCGCCCACTTCGACAATTCCGCCAATAATCCCGCCAACCCCGACCCGACGAAGCCCGTCCGTTGGGGCGAGCAGACCTGGGAAGAAATGATGATCGGCTGGATGAATATGTCGTGGGAAACCCCCGCCACGAAGTCCGCCTCCGCGGGCGGCGGCACTCTCGGCGGTGGCGCCCGCTAATTCCGCCGCACAGAATACCGGCGGACCGGCGGCCGGAGCAGTCGCTCCTGCCGCCGGTTCCATTCAGCAATCTCATACTCCGCTCACTTCCAGTATGTAGGGTTTTTGTATCGCCCACTACGCGTGCGTGAGGTGCGGACGCCGCCGGGGGGCGATGTGAGTAAAGCGGGACGGCTGCGAAATTGTAAATACTGTCCAAAGTGAGCGCAAAGGTTGCTCAGCGATGAATTACATTGAGTCTCGCATTGCGCGCAATTAGTAGTAAACGTACTATATCGTGCCGCCGCCGATCTTGGTTAACTCTTGCTAAAACAAGGAATTACCGAATTCGGACCAAATTGGCAAGCTTATTGCTTTGAACCCTTCGTGTGGAAATTGTCGGCGTATCGGAGGTTCGGTGCAAGTACCTCGGTACGACAAACCTGTGGGTGACCAAGAATGCCAGCGTGGCACGCTACGCTTGAGCAATTCGTGTTAGATAAATGTTAGAAGGAGTTCTATAGGTGCTTAAGAATACCGTGACGATTCGATCGGGCACGGCTTTCATAGTGGTCGCGGCGGTTGGCGCATTTGTCGCGGCGCTCGTTGCGCGCGCGGATGTATCGACGGGTGCGTCGGCAAACAACGCCTTTGGCGATGTCGGCGCATACCAGCCGTCGGACGGCGCTGCGCTCCAGGGTGTGCTCGATGCGCCGGGCCGTTCGCCGGATGCGAGCGAGTCATTCGAGGCCGCGCCGGACTTTCGCGAGGATGAAGTGACCGTGCTGCGCGACGAACCGCGTGAGCTGGGGACGTTTGCACTCGCCCCGGAGAGCAAGCGGTTTGAAGCGTGGGACCTCAAGGGAGGCACGGTGGTGCCGGAACCGGCAACCGCGCTGCTCATGGGCGCGGGTTTGGCCGCGCTCGCGGTGCTCCGCGGATTGCGCGGAAAGTCGGGCTTGGATTAAATCACGATACTGATTTGACCCGGTCGCAAGACACGGTTCGAATCGGGCTGACGAAGCGGAGTTTCCTGTCGGCCGCAACAACCCCCGCGAGCGGCTTCCGGGAACTCCGCCTCTCATTTCTATTCCGCATGCGCTCGACGCGTGTGACGGTTTGAGCCGCGAAAGGGCGTGAGTATAATGGCTGCTCAATGCGGTCATCTATACTCGACACAGCGCTCGCGTTCGTCGCACTTATCTCGATTACGGCCGCGGGGTGCAACGGCAAGCAGGATGGCGGCGGTTCGGGCTCCCGATCGGCCCGGCAGGGTGTCTTGCGCGTGGCCGCGGACGCGGAGCCGCAGTCCCTTGACCCGCAATTAACCACCGGCCACACCGAACACCGCATACTTACCTCCCTGTTCGAGGGCCTCGCGACGCTCAACCAAAAAACGCTCGAGATTGAGCCGGGCGCGGCCAAATCGTGGGATATCTCCGAGGACGGCAAGACCTACACCTTCCACATCAACCCGGATGCCAAGTGGTCGAACGGCGCGCCGGTCACCGCGAAGGATTTTGTCTACAGCTACAAGCGCATGCTCTCGAAGAAATTCGGCAGCGAGTATTCGTACATGCTGTGGTGCATCGTGAATGCGGAGGCATACAACAAGGGCGAACTGGCCGATTTCGACCAGGTCGGCGTGAAAGCGATTGACGACGCCACGCTCGAAGTGACACTGGCATATCCCGCCCCCTATTTCCTGTCCATGCAAATCCACAACGCGTGGTTTCCCGTGCTGCAATCCACCGTCGAGCAATTTGGAAAAATCGACGACCGCCAGAACGACTGGATTTTGGCGGGCAACCACGTCTCGAACGGACCATTCAAGCTCGTGGAATGGCGGCCGAATGAGGTGATCCGCGTCGTCAAAAACGAGCACTACTGGGACGCGGCCAACCTGAAGCTGAATGAAATCGAGTTCTACCCCGTCAGCGGCAACCTGCAGACGGCGGAACGCATGTTCCGCGCGAACGAGGTAGACACCATCGAAACGTTGGTGATTACAAAGATACCCGCGTACAAGCGCGACAATCCGGCGGTGCTGCGCATCGAGCCGTTCGTCGGCACCTATTTTTACCGCATAAACACGACGCGTCCGCCATTGGATAATCCGAAGGTGCGCCTGGCTCTGGCAATGTCGGTGGACAAGAAGTCAATCTGCGACGATGTCCTCTTCGGCGCATTCGTTCCCGCGGTCGCGCTTACACCGCCGGGCATCGGCGGCTACACGGCGGAAGCCAGCCTGCCCTATGACATCGAGCAGGCAAAGCAGTTGCTCTCCGAGGCAGGTTTTCCCGGCGGCACGGGAATGCGGCCGATCGAAATCCTGTACAACGAGAGTGAAGACCACCAGATGGTAGCCGAGGCGATTCAGGACATGTGGAAGAATGGCCTCGGCATCGAGGTGACGACCAATAAGCAGGAGTGGAAGGTCTACCTGAACTCGATGACGACGCTCAATTACGACGTCGTGCGCGCGGGGTGGATCGCGGACTTCCTGGATCCGATGAATTACTGCGAATGTTTCACCACCGGCAACGGTAACAATCGCACGGGATGGTCGAACGCGACATACGACGAACTCGAAAAAAAGGCGCGGCACGAGCTCGATCCGGCGCAACGGTTTGCTTACATGCAGGAAGCGGAAAAGATACTGTTGAGCGAGACCCCAATAATTCCGATTTACACGTACCGCCAACGTTACCTCGTGTCGCCCGATCTCGAAGGGTGCGACGGCAACCAGCTCGGCTATATGAACTACAAGTACATGTCCGTTACGCGGGACCAATCGTAGTCCGGGCCGCGGCGGAGTGGCGCGAGCATGACACGATACATTCTGCGGCGCGCGCTCGGGTTCATTCCCGTCTTTCTGATTATCGCCACCACAGTCTTCTTCCTCATCCGGCTAGCACCCGGCGGGCCGTTTCAAGAGGGCGAGCGCCACGTGCCGCCCGAGGTACTCGAACAGATTCGCGAATCGTACAACCTCAACGCGCCGCTGCCCGCGCAGTACGCGAAGTACATGATGGATTTGCTGCGCGGCGACCTCGGACCCTCGATGCAACAGCCGAGCCGCACCGTGAGCCAATGGATTGCATTGCGCGCGCCGGTTTCGATTGAACTCGGCGTCTACTCGCTCGCAGTCGCGCTGGCAATAGGACTGACCGCGGGCATCGTCGCGTCGCTGCGCCCGAATACCCTGACCGATTACATTCCCATGTCGATCGCAATGGCGGGCATCTGCATGCCGACGTTCGTCATGGGCCCGTTGCTCGTGTTGATCTTCGCGCTCAAGCTGCAGTGGTTGCCCGTGTCGGGTTGGGACGCGCCGATGGACAAAATTCTTCCGTCACTGACGCTTGGCTCCGTATATGCGGCCTACGTTGCGCGTCTGGCGCGCGGCGGCATGTTTGAAGTGCTTGCCCAGGATTTCATCCGCACCGCACGCGCGAAAGGGTTGAGCGAAGCCCGCGTCGTCCTCCGTCATGCGTTGCGCGGCGGCATGCAACCGGTGGTGTCGTTTCTCGGGCCAGCGGCGGCCGGGTTGCTCACGGGGTCGTTTGTCGTCGAGAAGATTTTTCTCGTGCCCGGATTGGGAAAACAGTTTGTAGACGCCGCGTTCAACCGCGACTACACGCTGCTCATGGGCGCGGTGTTGTTCTACGCCGCGCTTATTTTGCTGTTTAATCTCGTTGTCGACGTCGCGCAGGCATGGCTCGACCCGCGGGTGCGGTATGACTGATGTTCCGCACGAGATCGAGGCCGGCGCGTCCCTGTGGCGCGATGCGTGGCGGCGGCTGCGCAAGAACCGGCTCGCGGCGATCAGCCTCGCACTGCTCGTTGCGATGGTGGCTATGGTCGTCATTGGGCCCTGGGTGTCAAACTACTCGTACGAGACGCAGGACCGTTCGCTCGGCGCGACGCCGCCCAGCGGAGCGAATTGGTTCGGCACCGACACGCTGGGCCGCGACCTGCTCACGCGGATTCTCTACGGCGGACGCATCTCGCTCATGGTCGGTATCTGCGCAACGGCGGTGTCGCTCGGCATCGGCGTGATCTACGGCGCCGTGTCGGGCTTCGCCGGCGGACGCGTCGATTCCGCGTTGATGCGCGTCGTGGACATCCTGTACACCCTGCCGTTCACGATCATCGTCATTATTCTCACCGTCTATCTTGGCAAGAATATCGTGCTTATCTTCTTGGCGATCGGCGCGGTCGAATGGCTCACCATGGCGCGAATCGTGCGCGGGCAGGTGGTCGCGCTGCGGCAGAAAGAGTTCGTCGAAGCCGCCTACGTGATGGGCTTGAGCCGTCGAAGAATCGTGCTGCGCCATTTGATACCCAACGCCCTCGGGCCGATCATCGTGTACACAACACTGACGATCCCGCAGGTAATGCTGCTCGAAGCCGTGATTAGCTTCCTCGGGCTTGGCGTGCAGGCGCCGATGAGTTCCTGGGGCGTGTTGATTCAGGACGGCGCCAAAGTCATGGAAGACTACCCGTGGCTGCTGATCTTCCCGAGCGTATTCTTGTCGCTGACCTTGTTTTCCTTGAACTTCCTGGGTGACGGCCTGCGCGACGCGCTCGACCCGCGAATATCGAAAGATTAACCGCTGCTACCGCAAACGCCACAGATATGAATGGACACTGAGATCGACTTTGCCATGTCCGCAATCCATGACTACAACGGA
Source organism: Candidatus Hydrogenedentota bacterium (assembly GCA_013359265.1). Classification (NCBI taxonomy): domain Bacteria; kingdom Pseudomonadati; phylum Candidatus Hydrogenedentota; species Candidatus Hydrogenedentota bacterium. The sequence goes on along the minus strand of JABWCD010000009.1, from coordinate 174,399 downwards.
ACTGGACGATGGAGCGTTGAGGGAATACAGGATCGATACGTGAAGTATCGGCAGAACTTGGGGCTAACACCGGCGACCCTTGTCCCAAATGTGCATTCGGAAGGTGACCACACCTGGATCTATCCACTCATGGATGCAGTAATTGACGGGATTAGGTCCGGTGATGCAGCATGCGTTCAGATTGGCATCGATTTCATTGAGGAGGACGAAGGATTCCCCTTTGGCAGAACACTAAAGTCCAATACTGCCCGAGCGCTTCGTCGATCTGTGCTGACGTCTGCGGATAAGAATCGAATTCGCGCGCGTGTGGTCGAAATGCTGGCACGCGGAAACATTCCCTACGAATTCAGAGATTATGCAAAGCTCTTGAAGCGTATTGGGCTTGCTGAATTTCGAACCTTAATTGAAACGTTCAAAGACTCGGAGATTTCTCGCGTAAACCGATATGCCAAGTTTCTACTTGATAACTGAGTTAATCGACGCGCGGTCTTTCGATGCCCTTGCTAGACGTTAGCAAACTGAAGACTCACTTTCACACACGCGGCGGTGTGGTTCGCGCGGTGGATGGTGTGTCATTTTCCATCGATCCCGGTGAAACGCTCGGGATCGTCGGTGAATCCGGCTCGGGCAAGTCGGTGGCCAACCTTTCGCTTTTGGGCCTTGTGCCGATGCCGCCGGGAAGAATCGAGAGCGGCGCGGCCAAGTTCGGCACGATCGACCTGTTGCATTGCACGAATGCCGAACGCCGCGCCGTGCGCGGCAAACGCATCAGCATGGTCTTTCAAGACCCGATGACCGCGCTGAATCCGTACCTGCGCATTGGCGATCAGATCATGGAGCCGCTGCTCGTTCACGAGCGCTGCACGAAGGCAGAGGCGCGATCGCGCGCGGTGGATATGTTGCGGCGCGTGGGCATTCAGGACGCGGAACGGCGCATGCACGAGTATCCACACCGGTTCTCCGGCGGCATGCGGCAGCGCGTGATGATTGCGATGGCGCTTATCACACGTCCGCAATTGCTTATCGCCGACGAACCGACGACCGCGCTGGACGTAACGGTGCAGGCGCAGATTCTCGAGCTTATCAAATCCATGCAGGCGGAGCTCGGCATGGCCGTGATTCTCATCACGCACGATCTTGGCGTGATTGCGGAGTCGTGCAACCGGGTCCTCGTGATGTACGCGGGGCGCATCGTCGAATCCGCGAAGGTCGAAGACCTGTTCCGCGGACCGAAACATCCGTACACACGCGCGCTGCTTGCATCGATACCCGCGACGCAGAAAAAAGGAACGGAGCTGTACACGATCAAGGGGGCGCCACCGGACCTGACGCAGAGCGTAGCAGGGTGTCCGTTTGCGCCGCGCTGCGAACACGCGGTCGTGGCGTGCAGCACGAACGCGATGCCCCTGCACGGCGTGGCGCCCGAACACGCGACGGCGTGCGCGCGCGTTCTCGCTGGAGAGATTTCGTGAACGCCGCGCCAATATTGGACATTCGCGACGTTCGCGTCCATTTCCAATTTAAGGAAGGGCCGCTGCTGAAACGGCGCACGGGTGTCGTGCGCGCAGTGGACGGCGTAAGCTTGAGCGTCCAACCCGGCGAGACGGTCGGGTTGGTGGGGGAGTCCGGTTGCGGCAAATCGACGCTCGCGCGGAGTATTGTGCGCCTCGTCGAACCCACCTCCGGGACAATTCAATTCGGCGGGCGCGACCTCGCTTCGGTGCCACGCGGCGAACTTCGTGCGTTACGTCCGTCGATCCAGATGGTGTTTCAGGACCCGTACGCGTCGCTGAACCCGCGCATGACCGTTTTCGACGCGCTGGCGGAACCGATGCTCGCGCACGGGCTGGCGGCGCGCGGCGAGGTGGCGGCAAAAGTCGCCGCGCTCATGTCCCGCGTGGGCCTTGCCGCGCGATGGATGCGCAAGTACCCGCACGAGTTTTCCGGCGGACAACGCCAGCGCATCGCCATCGCGCGCGCGCTTGCACTGCGCCCTAAATTAATCATTGCCGACGAACCGGTGTCCGCACTGGACGTTTCCGTTCAAGCGCAAATACTCAACCTCATTGCCGAACTCTGCCGCGAGGAAGGCCTGTCCCTCCTACTCATCTCGCACGACCTGAGCGTCGTGAAGCACCTCTCGGACCGAATCGCGGTAATGTATCTCGGGCGGATCGTCGAGCTGGGCGCCGCGGAGGACGTGTATTATCGTCCGATGCATCCGTACACGCGCGCGCTCATCAACGCAGTGCCGATTCCCGATCCATCGCGCAAACGCGACCGCGCCGGCGTGCTGCTGCAAGGCGATCCGCCGTCGCCGCTGAATCCGCCCGCAGGCTGCGCGTTTCATCCGCGGTGCCCCTTCGCGCAAGATAAGTGCAAGCAGGCGCCGCCGCCGCTTGAGCGGTTTGACGACGCACGACACGTCGCGTGTGTACGCGCAGGGGAGATCGGATTATGACAGCACTACTCTTGCTGGTGGCCGCCGTGATGGCCGGCGCGGAGGCGTCGCCGATTACGGCAACCATTCCCGATGGCAAACAGATCGCGACCTTCACGAACGAGAAGCATCCCGGCAATCGCATCGGTTACCGATTCCACGAGCACACGCCGCTGATTCACGGAGAAATTCCAAAGGACGCGGCATCGGCCGGAATCGACGAGAAACAGATCGCAGATATGCAGGCCGAGTTTGAGATGAAGCCCAACGTGCTCGTGAAAACGGTGTCCATCGGCGATGCGGAGTGGGTCCCGCAGGCGTGGACGTTCTACATGGCCCCCGCGGACGACGGGATCGACATGCTGTGGATCGTTGAGACACAGGACGCCGGGCTCAACGAGTTCTACGGTGTACAACAGTGTTTTCGCCTCGGCGGTCTGAGCAACGAGGCGTGGCGCAGGCAATTCGCGGAGACGCCCGCATTCAGCGAGTACGATCTGTGGGACATCGCCGAGAAAGACAAGACCGACAAGACCAGCCTGACCTACGTACTCCGAAGCGGGACGTGGGAACCGTTACCCGCCGTGCGCGAAACGGTCGGCGCGCGCACGCCGCTCGGCGTGAAATACGACACGCTCCGCGCCAACGGCGATTTGACGAGCATGCTCAACGTTGGCCCGTACGACGCGCGCATGCTCAGCCCCGTCGATAGTGGAATCATCACGCGCGTCAACCTGGAAAAGACTTGGATTTGCGGCATCTATTGGGAAGGAACGTCCCACGTCACCGGCCACCATCCCGCGGACTGCCTGCACAGTATCGTCAATATCGGCGGCGTGCCCGCGCATGCCAAACGCGCAATCCGGGGGAAGATTTACTGGTTCGAGGGAACGCTCGACCAACTGCTGGCGGTCTGGCAGGGCGAACGTGGCTCGCTTCAATCGTAACGGGGCTCATTCCCTCAAATCGTCACCTTCTCGTCGCAAGCGCAACGTCACCCGTGAATACGCTTCTTTGGACTACCAATGCGCCACGCTAAACCCTTCGAACCACTCGCGCATCAAATATTAGCCTTGCGTCGATAAGGCGCCCCCTTAAGCTCTTGAGGCTTGAGAGCGCCGGTCAATTCGGCAGGTATTGACGGAACCCCGGACCGACCGCGTGCGTTCATCGCGGAATTGCGTTACGGAGGGCTATGAATCATGGCTCGTGGAATGAAATGGGTACGACGGTTTGGGCTACTGATCGCAGTGTTGGTTGCAGTCGCGGTCATCGGCGTTTGGGGCCTGCGCGCCTCCCTCGATTCGAAGATTCTGGCCGGCGGTCCATCGCAAAATGTACTGGATAACGATCAATCCCTGGCGAAAACCTTTCCGCTGGCTTCAGGCTGGTCTGCCGAGAAACTGGCCGAAGCCCGCGAGTACGCGAATCGAATTGGGTCCGCGGCCGTAATCGTGATTCACGACGGGAATCTGGTCGCCGAGTGGGGCGAAACAACGAAGCGATTCAACGCCCACTCGGTTCGCAAGAGCCTACTGAGCGCGCTTTACGGTGTCGCGATTGAACGCGGGCTGATCGATGTGAATGCCACGCTAGCCGAACTCTCCATAGACGACGTTCGCCCTGGTCTCACGGAACAGGAAAAGACGGCGAAGGTTTCAGACCTCCTTGCGTCGCGTTCCGGCGTATATCACGGCGCAGCCTATGAAACCAGTTCGAACAAAAAACGCCGCCCCCAGCGTGGCGCTCACGCGCCGGGCACGTTTTGGTACTACAACAACTGGGATTTCAACGCGCTCGGCAGCATCTTCCAACAACAGGCCAAACTTTCCATCGAAGATGCGTTCATCCAATGGATCGCCCAGCCTATCGGGATGCAAGATTTCCGCCGCGAAGACGTCGAGTACCGCCACGAAGAAGTTTCGAATCATCCAGCCTATCTTTTCTGGATCAGTGCCCGCGATCTCGCGCGATTCGGACACCTTTATCTCCAGGGTGGAACGTGGAACGGATTGCAGGTAATTCCCGAAACTTGGGTAAAGGAGAGCACCCAGATTCACAGCCCGTTTCAACAGGGCGGATACGGCTACATGTGGTGGATCGGCCGCAACGATGCGTTCTATGCGGAAGGCACAGGCACGCAAGTCGTCTACGTTTCGCCGGCCGAGCGCCTTGTAGTCGTACATCGCGTAAACACGGGAAGCCCGGGTGTCATGAGTCGTGTCTGGTACGGAATTGGAGACCGCGTCGAGGACGAGGAATTCGCCGCGCTGCTCGAGAAAATCCGCGCCGCCCGCCCAGCATGATCGCAGGCCGCTGACTCATCCAATTCGGTCGATCTCTGACTTCCCAACCGTCCGTCGATTCCTGACAGCGAACGGTTCTATCATGGGCGGAACACTTTGTCGGCCCGGTCGCAAGGTGTACCCGGCCGCCCTAAACGCTACGGCCAGATGGCCGGAGTACTCGACGGCGAGGAATGCCGCGAAAATCTGATTGGGGGTGTCGACGATCACGTCCACACCGCTTTCGCGATGTCGAAAGCGGCAGCACCGATCAGGCTCGTCGAAACCGTGAAGAAACAGTCGTCAAAGTGGAGAAAACTTCAGGATCGCGTGTTCGACCGTTTCTGCTGGCAATCGGGTTACGCCCGGTTTGCGGTCAGTCCCTCGAATCTCGAGCGGTTGCGCGGCTATATTCTGAACCAGAAACGTCACCACCGGAAGATGACATTTCAGGAAGAACTTCGCATTCTCCTTCTCAAACACGGAATCGAATTCGACGAATGGTGCGTGCGGAATTAGATTTCTTGCGATGCCCCTTCAGGGCAAGACGAGATGAGGTGTTGGCCGGGTTCCAGGGGCGATGCCCCTGGCTAGGGTTGCGGAACGCCTTCGGCGCGTACTGCTCGGCCTCCATGTGCCGATTCTAACGACGCCGCTCGAGTTGATGAACGATCAAGAGGTATAGGATGCGTACGGACGTTGCAATAGAAGAGATCAGACAAACGCGGCACGAAATCTCGGAACGGTTCGGGCACGACACGTATGCTCTTATTGCCCACTACCAAGCGCTGGAATCGAAGTACGCGGATCGGCTCGTAAAATCGCCAGCGCGCGAGTTATCACCCGGCAGCGTAACGCCGCAAGACGACGCAACTTCCGATTAGAATTCGCCCACAGAGATTTCCACTCCGTTCGTTTCAAGATGCGGCGCGCAGCGAGCGTTAGGAAAATGTCGGGCATTCTCTCCTCCTCGTCAAGTTCATCATAAGCGCGGTTCATTGCCTCGGCAACCGCGTCCGGCGAATGCCTCGCAACGTATTCATTTACTGTTTCGCTGTACAAATGACTTCGAGACTTGCGGGCCTTCCACGCGAAGCGTTCCGCCTGCTCGAAAACGTCGTCGGGTATGGAGACCACCGTTCTTATACGGAAAGCATTACCACACGGACTGCCACCCGTCAATCGGCATATTTATCAATCTACCTGCCCGAATGTGGAATCCCGCAAGGTCATAGTCTAAAGTTATTGGATTCGTCGCTCCCCGGTCGGGGGCGGGATTCTGCGGGTTGGGCTGAGCGCGTTTTCAATCGCTTCTTGTATCGCTTAGCAGGTATCGACGTTCTATTGGGGAGATTGCCATGAAACTACGATGGTGTGTATTGGGGCTTGTGCTGATTGCCTGCGTGGCCGGGGTGGCGTCGTTGGCGCCGGGGGCGCGCGCGGCGGAGGAAGGGTTCACCCCGCTGTTCAACGGCAAGGACCTGACAGGCTGGAAAGGCGATCCGCGCTTGTGGAAGGTGGCGGACGGCGCCATCGTCGGATCGACGGACGGCGTGAAGATCGAAAAGAACACCTTCCTGTTCTACGAACCGAAGCAGTTCACCGACTTTGTGCTGAAAGCGAAGGTGAAATTGCGCAATCACAACAGCGGGATTCAATTCCGCAGCGAGATGCGGCCGGACTTCGTCGCGGCGGGCTACCAGGCGGACATTGCGGAGCAGACCTACTTCGGCATGCTCTACGAAGAGCAGAAGCGCGGCATCATGGACTATTGGAAGGCGATGTCGCCGGAGAAGCAGGCGGAAACGCAGACCTGGGTGAAGCAGGGTGACTGGAACGAATACGAGATCACCTGTCAGGGCCCGCACATCAAAATGGTGCTGAACGGCCACGTCACCTGCGAAATCGACGACCTCGCCGGCGCGCGCAAGGGCTACATCGCGCTGCAACTCCACACCGGCCCCGACATGATGGTGTCGTTCAAGGACATCGAAATTAAGGAACTCACGTCGAAGGAAGCGCGCATCAGGCCGGGCGAACTCATGCCCGACGTGGACGCGGCGCGCTCGGAGAAACTCGGCGTCGAAGGCGCGCAGTTCCGCATGCCCGAAGGGTTCAGTGTCGAGGAAGTCGCGTCGCACGAACTCATCGGCTCGGTCATCAACATGACCTTCGACCATCTGGGCCGGCCGCTCGTCGCGACGGAGAGCGAGGGCGTCCGGCTGCTGCTCGATGAAAATGGCGACGGCAAGTACGACAAGGTGAAGTCCGTCAGCGAAGTGGTGAAGCGCGCGATGGGCCTGTGCTACCTCGCGCCGGGCGATTTGCTCGTGCAGTCGGACGGTCCGCACGCGCCCGGCGTGTACCGGTTGATCGACAAGAACGGCGACGACGTGGCCGATGAGGTGACGCAGGTCATCAAAGCGAAGAGCGGCGGCATGGGCGAACACTCGCCGCACGCGATCGCCTGGGGCGCGGACGGGTTCCTGTACGTCATGTACGGGAACCACTCGTATCCCGATTTCGAGATCGCGAAGGATTCGCCGAGCCGCGGCCTGCAGGAAGATTTCCTGATGCCGCGCTACTGGGACGCGCGGGGCCACGCGAAGGGAATCCTGGCGCCGGGCGGCACCATCCATCGCGTGTCGCCCGATCTGAAAACGATGGCGCAGTTCTGCGGCGGGTTCCGCAACGCCTTCGACTTCGCTGTGGACAACACCGGCGAAATCTTCACCTTCGATTCCGACATGGAGTGGGACATCGGCACCCCGTGGTTTCGTCCCGTGCGCGTCGTGCACTGCGTGCCGGGCGCGGACTACGGCTGGCGGTCGGGCAGCGGCAAGATGCCGAATTACTATTTCGACACCTTGCCGCCTCTCGACGACGTTGGCCGCGGTTCGCCCGTGGGCACGTGCATCTACGATCACACCGTATACCCGGAGAAGTATCGCGGCGGATTCTACATGGGCGACTGGTCGCGCGGGCGCATCCGCGCAATGTTCCCCAAGCAGCGCGGCGGCTCCTTCATCGGCAAGACGGTCGATTTCCTCGTCGGCGAACCGCTGAACGTGACGGACGTCGACGTCGGCCCGGACGGGTTGATGTACTTCACCATTGGCGGGCGCGGCACACGCGGCGGCCTATACCGCATCAAATACGGCGATGCGGTTGCGAAGCACGAAGTGCCAAAGTCCGTCGAAGACGTCGTGCGGCAACCGATGCGGCGCTCCGCGTGGGGCCGCTACGCGCTCGAACAGGCGAAAGATTCGCTTGGGAAGAAGTGGGAGAGTGGCCTGGCCGGCATCGCGCGGCATAAGGACGCCCCGGTCGAGCAGCGCATCGCCGCGCTCGAAGCGTTGCAGGCGCACGGCCCTAAGCCGTCGAAATCGCTGTTGACAAAACTGGCGAACGACGACAACGCGGACGTGCGCGCCTTCGCCGTGTACTTGCTTGGGACGTATCCGTTGCAGTCGGTGAAGAAAGCGTTGACCGCGGCGCTGGATGACGCCGACGCGCTCGTGCAGCGGCGTGCGTGCGATTCGCTGGTTCGCGCCGGATTGGACACCGGGGCCAAGCTCGCCAAAAACGACGCAATCCCCGTCAAGCTGTTGACTCTGCTCGGCAGCGGCGATACGTCCGTGCGCTATGCCGCGCGAACGGCACTCGAACGCACGCCGCGCGGTCTTTGGGCGCCGCACGTGCTCGCCACGGATTCGGATCAACAACCCCGCGCCTTGATCGAAGGCCTTCTTGCGCTGATCCACACGCAGCACAGCGCGGCGGACATGGACGCGGTATTCGAGAAAATCGCGTCAAGCCGCGCGCACCTTTCCGAAGACGATTTGCTGGCATCCTTGCGCGTGATTCAGCTCGCGTTCATCCGCGACGCCCAAGGAACTGACCGCAGCGCATTCAACCAACACGTCGGTGCGAACCTGCTGGCGGCGTTTCCGGCAGAAAACCTATCCATCAATCGCGAACTACAGATTCTGTTGGCCCACATGGAACTGCCAGGCGTCATCGACAAGCTGCTCGCATACCAGACGCCGGACAAGTCGCAGGAAGAACAAATCCACACGGCGTTCTGCCTGCGCACGATTCAATCCGGGTGGTCCCGCGAACAGCGCGACAGGTTTGTCGCGTGGTTCGACGGCGCGCGCGAGATGACCGGCGGCGCGAGCTTCGAGGGGTTCATCGAATTCATCTGGCAGGATGCATTGGCGCTTCTGCCCGAGGAGGAAAAGCAACTCGCCGTCGCGCGGAAAGACGCGCAACTCGCCAAACGCAACGCGGACGCGCTGGCGCTGCTCGCGCAAATGCAGGCGGAATCGGAAGGCAAGGCGTCCGAACTCGCGCAGATGAGCCTGCAAGAGATTAAGGAATATCTTGAATACGATCCGATGGCATACGCCAAGAACGGCGAAGACCGCAAGCACTTCAACGAAGTTGGATCAAAAGTCTTTGTCAAATCGCGCTGCGTCAACTGCCACGTGTTTGGCACGGTCGGCAAAGGCGGCGGCCCCGATCTCTCGACGGTCGCCAGCCGGTTCCGCCGCGCGGACCTCATCGATGCGATCGCCGAACCTTCGAAAGTAATCTCCGATCAATACATCGGCCTCGACGTCGAATTGAACGACCTGACGACCGTGACCGGCATGATGGTTACCGAGGACGAGAACACGCTCACGCTCATCGACGTCACGGGCAAGCGCGTGGACATCGCGAAGAACGACATCGAATCGCGCAAGCCCGCCACGCGATCGATTATGCCCGAAGGCTTGCTGAACACCATGAGCCTTGGCGAGTTGGCTGCGTTGATCAATTACCTGGAGCGCGGAGCACAATGAGTCGTGAGCGAGAAGAACTAACGCCGGATGAACGCAGAATGCTTGTCACGATTGAATTGAGTACTGAATGGGACCATTTTCATGAAGACTTGGCTCTCATTGTTCCGAGTTCAATAATCGTTGGGGTGGGCGTTTGGTTCGAATCATTTCCTGTAGTCATAGTTGGATGTATCACGTACGTTTTCATACGCCTAGGTCGAACATTTCGAAGTGTAAAGTGGAATGGAGTTATGAAAAGTCTCATTCTAAAACTGGCGCGCGCGGCGGAGTTGGAATGATTGGATGTTTTCCGTCGCTGTGGGGAGCACGAGCACGAAAAAGCCAAATAATATATCTCGTCGCGATGTGTTGAAAAACACGGCTGCCGCGGGAATTGCATCTGCGGTTGTGGCGTCCACTACGTCCACTTTGTCCACTGAAGCTGCGCGCCACGGCGCGCTCCACAAGGAAAACGTGCGCGCGGACGCCACGGATTGGCAGCTCACGTATACCAAAGTCGATCCGAAAACGCGCTACCGGTGTCCATGGATCGAAGGCTACTGCTCTCGCGCGAGCGTGAAGGCGGGCGACGCGCTCGACATCTTCGTGAGCGCGAATCCGCCGGGCCGATTCACCATCGACATCTTTCGCATGGGCTACTACGACGGCGCGGGCGCGCGCTTGATGCAACAGCTCGGCCCCTTCGACGGCGTTACGCAACCCGATCCCCCCATCGGTAACGAGCGCATCCGCGAGTGCCAATGGAAACCCGCCACGACCATCACCATTCCCGAGGATTGGGTCAGCGGCGTCTATCTCGGCCGCTTGTCGTTGGTCGATGCTCCATGGCAGAGCTACGTCGTGTTCATCGTGCGCGACGAGCGCAAGGCCGACATCGTTTTCCAATGCAGCGACAACACCTGGCAGGCCTACAACCGCTGGCCCGATCAATTCGCATTGTACGACGACGGCAAGAGCGAATGGGCGCTCAAGCCCGGCATCCGCGTCAGCTACGACCGGCCCTATGGAAAGTACTGCCAGATTCTCGACGCACCGCAGTCGCAGGGGTCCGGCGAATTTCTGTTGTGGGAATTTCCCTTCGTGTACTGGCTCGAACGCGAAGGCTATGACGTCACCTACGTCTCGAACACCGACGTGCACGCAGAGATCAAAACCATCACGCGCGCGAAGGCGATGATCTCCGTCGGCCACGACGAGTACTGGAGCCTCGAACAGTTCAACCACGTCAAGCAGGCGATCGCGGAGGGCCTGAACGTCGGCTTCTTCTCCGGAAACACCTGCTGCTTCGTGTCGCCGATGTCGCCGAGTTCGGCGGGCGTGCCGAACCGCAATTTCACGCGCGAGGGCTGTTTCGGCGGAACCAGCAAGGCCGAGGCGGACCGCGGTATGGGACCGTTCCCCATGGAAGGCCCCGACGAACGCGAGATCATCGGCGCGCGCACCATCATTCCGTTCAACGGCGCAGGCGACTGGATCGTTTCCGACGCGTCGCACTGGATGTTTGACGGGACCGGCATGAAAAATGGCGACGGCATTCCCGGCCTCGTCGGCTGGGAATTCCATGGCGAACCCGCGGACATCCCCGGACTGAAAATCGTCGCGGAAGGCGACGCGCTCAATTCCGGCGACGAGGTTGCGCATTGGACGGCGACGATCTACCCCGGCCCAAAAGGCAACCACGTGTTCAACGCATCGACGATCTGGTGGGCGCAGGGCCTCAGTTCGCCCCCGGGCCACATGCTGCCTTACTCGCACAACGGCCGTCCCCACGGCCCCGACACGCGCGTACAACGTATCACGCACAATCTGCTGAAGCGTTTCCTGAAGAGTTGAACCACGGAGACACGGAGATCACGGAGAGTAACATTAGAGGTCGTTTAGCGGAAGTATGACCGAGCGCGCCAAATACCTTATCGGCTTTCTTGTTACCGGTATCGTAATCGGAATCTTGCTGGTTCTCTTGCGATATCCCGGCGTAACAATCCGGATCGATAACCAAACTGGCAATCAGATTGAAGACGTCTCCATATTGTTCGCAGGTGGTCCGGTAATGCTTGTCGAGGTGGCGAATAACAGCAAGGTCGAATCACGCATTTCTGTGACGAGCGAAAGTAGCGTACGTATCGCTTACAGTCAAAACGGCAAGACGATTACTACCGATGACCATGGTTATCTTGAGAATGGTTACGGTGGCGAGATGACATTCACGTTGAAGTCTGATGAGAAGTATGAAGTCGTTGAACATATAAAGTTGCCGGCTCTGCCATAAACGTGAGCGAAGCGAGTACAAAATGAAACTCTTGGCTACTCTCTGTGCCCTCCGCGTCCCCGTGGTTTTCTTTCTTTGTGCTTCTTTGTGTTCTTTGTGGCTATTCGCCTTCGCCGAAGAACCCGCGCGCGGTCTCGCCGCGTTGAAGGTACCGGATGGCTTCACCGTCGAAGTCGCCGCGCCGCCCGAGATGTCGTCCTACCCGATGTTCATGGAGTTCGACCATCAAGGGCGCTTGTTCATCGCCGAATCTTCCGGCAAAAATACCAAAGGCAAGGACACGCCGACCTACCCCGAATGCATGATCCTCATGCTCGAAGACACGGACAAGGATGGCGTCTTCGACAAGCGCACCGTGTTCGCCGACAAGCTCAGCCTTCCCATGGGCGTGCTCTGGTACCGCGGCGCGATCTACTGCGCGTCCCCGCCGGACTTCTTCCGCTTCGAGGACACCGACGGCGACGGCGTCGCCGACAAGAAGGACGTGATCCTTACCGGATGGAACGTGCTCAACACCGCGAGCCTCCACGGCCCCTTCCTCGGACCCGACGGCTACATGTACCTCACGCACGGCCGCCACGGCTACAACATCACCACGCCCGACGGCCTCCACTACGAAGGGCAGGCCGCGCGCATATGGCGCTGCAAACCCGACGGCACGAAGCTCGAACGCTTCTGCGGCGGCGGCTTCGACAACCCCGTCGAACTCGTCTGGCTCGACAACGGAGACATGATCGGCACGATGACGTACTTTACGGAACCACGGCAGGGCCAGCGCGACGCGCTGAACCACTGGGTCGAAGGCGGCGTCTACCCGAAGCCCCACGAAGTCATCGACGAATTCGTCCGCACCGGCGATCTCATGCCGTCGCTCACAAAATTCTCGCGCATCGCGCCGGCGGGGCTGATGGTCTATCGCGGCGCAAACTTCGGCGACGAGTACAAGGGCAATTTGTTCAGCGCGCAGTTCAACCCGCACCGCGTCCAGCGTCATATTTTCAAGTCTGGCAGTGAGACCGGGTCCTCGTATACGAGTGAGGACTCGGATTTCCTATCGTCCACCGACCCGGACTTTCACCCCACTGACGCAATTGAAGATGCAGATGGCACTGTGCTCGTCTCCGATACTGGCGGTTGGTATGTCGACGCATGCCCGATATCCCGCGTGGCGAAGCCAGAGATTCGCGGTTCGATATACCGCGTGCGGAAGATCGCTGGTGCGCGACAAAAGGACGGCTGGGGATCGAAGTTAAATATCCCCAAGGCATCGACGAAGAAGCTCATTTCGTTGCTCGGGGATCCGCGGTTACACGTTCGCGAGGCGGCGCTGGAACAGCTCGTGTTGGTTTCCGCGAACGACGAGTCCTCGGTACAATCACTACGCGAAGCGTTCGAAGAATCCTGCCTCACACGAAGGGCTATGGGTGGCTTTATCATTACGTATCCCGACGATGACCACTCGGAGACAATCAAGAATCTTATCGAGGCGTCGCGCCGAAGCGAGAATCTAGCAAGTGCACTCGTGCAGGTCGGGACGCCCCGCGCCTTGACTGCACTACGCGAGATTGGCCTCGCTCAGAGCGTTCCGGAATTGCGCCAACTGACCGCAGAGTTACTCGGAACGGTCCGGGATGCCGATGCGGTCAAAGTCCTCATCCCATTGCTAAACGATTCGTTTCCCGGCGTGCGCCGCGTCGCGGCGGCGTCGCTCGGCAGGCTCCGTGCGAAGGAGGCTGTCGCGCCGCTATTGCGCGCCGCCGATAGCGGGAACGACCGGTTCCTCGAACATGCAATTACATTCGCCTTGATACAGATTAACGACCAGGAACCCCTGCGCGCTGCGCTGTCCGCGGAGAACCCCGCCGCGCGCAAGGCCGCGTTCATCGCGCTCGATCAACTCAAGAGCGACAAGCTCACCGCGGAGCATGCGCTCGCTTTCCTGAATTCGGACAGCGAAGACCTGCGCAAGACCGGCCTCTGGGTGGCGTCGCGGCACCCCGATTGGGCGGACCGCGTGTTGGCGTCGTTGCAGGAGAAAGTTAACGCGCCGGACTTCGCGCCGGAAACCGCCGAGGGAATCGGCGAGGTAATTCTCGCCTACGCGCAATACGGCAACGTGCAACAGTTCATGGCGCATGTCGCGGGCGACGACGCAGCCCCTGCCGCGCGCCGCTTGTTCATGCTCGACGCGATCGAAAAGATGAACCTGAATCCATTGCCCGAACCCATCCTGCAGTCGGTCGGGAAATCGTTGCAGTCCGGCGACGAATCAATCCGCTACCGCGCCGCGACCTTAATCGCCGCGCGATCCATCGGGTCGTTTGACGAACAATTGCTCGCGCTCGCGGACAACGCGAACGAAACGCCCGCGCTGCGCATCAGCGCCCTCGGCGCCGTCCAGACGCGCGCGCCGGAGCTGAACGACGCGCGATTCGCGTTTCTCGCGGGCAACCTATCCGAGAAGACCGATCCCGCCGTGCGCCTGTCCGCGGGCAAAGTGATCGGTCACGCGAAACTGACCAACGATCAACTCCGCGCGCTTGCCGATGCGCATCTGCCCAAGGCCGACGCGCTCACCTTCCCCGCCTTGCTTGACGCGTTCAAGAATGGCGCGGACGAAGCCGTCGGCAATTCGCTGGTGAAGAGCCTGTCGAACGCTGCCATCGCGCCAAGCATGATTCCCGGCGGGTTGGACGCGCTCCTCGCGACCTACCCGGATTCCGTGAAGCTGGCCGCCGCACCCCTGCGCGCGCAGATCGAGGCCGAAGAAAAGGCGCGCCTCGAAAAACTTGCTGCCATCGAACCGTTGATCGGCAAAGGCGACGTCGGGCGCGGTCGACACCTCTTCTTTAACGAAAAGATCGCCTGTTCCACCTGCCACACCGTGGGCGCGGAAGGCGGCACCGTCGGCCCCGACCTCACGACCATCGGCGCGATCCGTTCCGGGCATGACTTGCTCGAAGCCATCCTCTTCCCGAACGCCAGCTTCGTGCCCGGTTACGAGTCCATGCGCATCAGCGCGAAAGACCCCGAATTCGGCGGCGACGTCGAATACGTCGGCGTCATTGGCGAACAAACCGCCGACGCCGTGTTGCTGCGCCAGAACGCGAAGGATTCCGTCCGCATTTCGCGCAAGGACATCACCGCGATGGACCAGGCCCCGAACTCCATCATGCCGCAAGGCCTCGACACGGGCATGACCCAGGAGCAGTTACTCGATTTGCTTGCGTTCCTGCAATCGTTGAACAATGAACAGTGGCTGCTCCCCGAACGGCGCGAGACGGCGAAGGCGGCGCATTGAGTTGGTGAGGGCATGAGAATATGGTGGCGAGCAAAGTCAGACCACGACGGTCATATCTGGCTTGGATAAAGTACGTTGCTCTCACGGTAGTGCTGATTTTTTCATTCTGCTTGGTTGTGGATATCTTGCGATACCGGAGTTTGGGCACGGCGCGCGAACTCCACGTAGGCGACTCCAGGGAGACAGTTATACGAACGCTGGGAGAGCCAACAATCAGGTGCGAAAAAGACTGGCAAATGATCTCTCGCGACGTGAATACGTTGACTGAAAAGGATATGAATCTGGCCGGGGCGATTTTTTGGGGTGAGCGTCCGGAAATTTGGGGATATGGCAAGATGTTCGGACCAATTGAAGAATGGTTTGTCACATTTCCGCCTTACCTGTACCCGTTTAAGCTTCGCCTCTTTGGTCCCGACCCTGAGGACATTCAGATCGTATTTGATGAGAATGAATTGGTATCGAGCGTGCAAATACCCGAAGAGTAGCTGGAAGAAATAGTTTGCTTGCGTTCCTGCAATCGTTGAACAATGAACAGTGGCTGCTGCCGGAACGGCGGGAGACTCACACCAAGCAGTAACGCCGGCAACAGTTGGGGCCTTGATATGAGGAGGCTGACAGTTCTTCGTCGGTTTGGCCCGATTGAGTGGAAGTTAGCCATAGCATCCTTGGTAATCGTGTCCCTCGTTACTCCGTTCGCCGCAGATTCCATAAGGTACAGGTTGCTTCTTCGGTGGGCCGGCACAGTTGAGGTGGGCGATGGAGAGCAAGCTGTTCTCGATAAGATGGGTGTGCCGGCGCTACGCGCCGCCACTGTTATTGCTTCCGACGCGGACGAGAAACTCGTGTATGGACGTTACTTTGCAAGTCCGTCCGACTGGTTTGACATAGCAGACGTGCCGTTTAATCTGATTCGTTGGCGTGTACTTCCCGCCGCGGACAGCGACGATATAGTCATCCTTCTCAAAAACGGACACGTGACAAGGGTGAGACTGCCGAGTTAACCTCAAGATGGCGTAGCAATTTGTCGATTTGCGTGCGTTCCCGCAGTAGTTGAAGAATGAGGAGTGGCTGCTCCCGGAACGGCGCGAGACGGCGAAGAAATGAGGGTTGCAGTGTGTTTTCGGCGCGGAAGCGGGTGGCGGGCCGGTTTGAATCACTAAGAAGAGCAAAGCAGAGCTTTTCAAGAGCGCGTTCCCAAATGGAAATTTGGGAACGAGAATATTTCGGTGCACGACATACGAATAAGATGACGCGCAGGAGCACAAGCACGAAATTATCGGGAGGGAAGAGGGAATGAACGAAACGAAAACAATCCCCGCGGGCGCGCGTCTTGGGCGGCGCGATTTTCTGCGACGGACGGCGATGACGTCCGCGGTGGTGGCCGCGCCGATGATCATTCCGGCGACGGCGCTGGGCAAGGGTGGGCGGCCCGCGCCGAGCAACCGCATCACGATGGGGTGCATTGGAGTCGGCAGCCAGGGCACGGGGAACATGAAGGGATTCCTGAACTTTCCCGAGGCGCAGGTCATTGCGGTGTGCGACGTCGACCGCGAACGCCGCGAAAACGCGCGCAACATCGTCAATCAGAAGTACGGCGACGACTCTTGCACCGGCTACCACGATTTTCGCGAACTGCTTGAGCGCAAGGACCTCGACACGATTGCGCTTGCGTTGCCGGACCACTGGCACTCGATTCCCTCCATCGCCGCCGCCCGCAAAGGGTTCGACATCTACGGCGAAAAGCCGCTCGCGCTGACGCTGAACGAAGGCAAGGCGATCGTCGAAGCCGTGCAGCGCTACAACATCGTCTGGCAAACGGGAAGCTGGCAGCGTTCGCAGGCGCACTTCCTCCAGGCTGCCGAACTCGTCCGCAACGGCATGATCGGCGAAGTGCACACCGTGAAGGTCGGCCTGCCGACCGGACGTCCCATCGAAACGCAAAAGGAAGAGCCGATCCCCGACGGGTTCGACTACGACTTCTGGCTCGGGCCCGCGCCGGAAGCGCCCTACACAAAGATGCGCTGCCACTGGAACTGGCGCTGGATTCTCGACTACTCCGGCGGCCAACTCACCGACTGGATCGGCCACCACGGCGACATCGGCAACTGGGGCATGGGTACGGAACATACCGGCCCGGTCGCGATCGAAGGCAAGGGCGTCTTCCCCGACGACGGATTGTGGAACGCGTCAACGAGCTATCTCATCGAATGCACGTTCGCGCCCGGCGCCAGCCCCGTCGCGCCGAAGGGATTCAAGATGATTCTTTCGAACCTGTTCCCGATGGGCACCCGGTTCGAGGGAACGAAGGGCATGGTGTTTTGCGATCGCGGCGATCGGCTCACCACCGAACCCGCAAACCTGAAGACCCACCAGTTCGGCGCGGACGCCATTCGCCTCAAGAAGAGCGACAATCACGCGAGGGATTTCTTCGACTGCGTGCGCAGCCGCGAGCAGACGGTCGCGCCGGTCGTGCCCGCGCACCGCGCGATCAGCCTCGGCCTGCTCGCCAACATATCCATGCAGCTCGAACGCAAGATCGTGTGGGACCCGGTCACCGAAACGTTCCCGAACGACGACGAAGCGACACGCAAAATGCAGCGGGCCATGCGCAGCCCGTGGCACATCTAACGAGGGAGAGCGATTACCATGGACCATACAGCAATTCTGGCGGCTATCGCCCCCGGCGCATCGATGGAAGACACCGTCGCCGCGATCAAACCGTACAAGTTCGGTGACAGCACGACCGGGCTCAAGGCCGTTGAAGGACTTGTCACCGGCAGTCTTGGAAATGCGGACGCGCGGAAAGCGGTGGCGGCGACGTTGGTGGGCGTGCTCACGTCCGCCGACGCCACGCGCGACGCGAAAATCTTCGCGTGCCGCCAACTCGCGATATGCGGCGGCGCGGAGAACGTTGCCGCGCTCGCGCCGCTGTTGACCGCAATCGACACGTCCAACATGGCCCGCATCGCGCTCGAACGCATTCCCGGCGGCGAAGCCGACGCCGCGCTCGTCGACGCGCTGGCCAAGGCCGACGCAAAGTCGCAGATCGGCATCGTGAATTCGCTCGGCGCGCGGCGCTGCGCGGCCGCCGTTCCCGCCATTGCGCCCCTGGCGAAGTCGAAAGACCCGCTCCTCGCCGACGCCGCGGCAGCCGCGCTCGGCCATATCGGCGGCGCCGACGCGGTGAAGGTGCTGAAGCGCGGGGTCGCGAGAAGCGCGCGGGCGACGGCAGCGAATGCGCTGCTCGAATGCAAGGAGCGAGGGTGAAGAGAGGGTTTGAGTTTAGGGTCTGGCATTTCACATTTAACATTTGCAGCGACGCAACCGATTACGTGGCAGCTCTTTCGTGCTCGTAATCGTGCTCGTACTCGTAATCAAGAGCTCGACATCTATCGAAAGGTCATCTCGATTCAGTGGCTACGATATGTCCAAGCATGGAGTCGCGCTTAAAAATCGACGCCTAACTTGAACGAATGCATAGCACATCGAAGTTTTTCGATTGCTATGTCGGTACAGTTTTGCTTTGCATTTTCGAAACCCGAAACCCGAAACCCGAAACCCGAAACCCGAAACCCGAAACATGAAACGCAAACTCCTCCTAGTCCTCATCGCCCTCCTCGTGCTCGCGCTAGCCGGCGCGGGGTGGACGTACCACAACATCACGAAGCGCGTGGTCGGCGAGTACTTCGACGCGGACGGCGTGAGGATTCACTACACCGTCGAAGGCCAGGGCGAGCCGGTCGTTCTCGTACACGGGTTTGCGGCGAACGCGGACGCAAACTGGCGCGCGCCGGGAATTACGGAGGCGCTGGCCAAGGACTACAAAGTCATTTGCCTCGACAATCGCGGACACGGCCTGAGCGGTAAACCCCACGATCCAGCAAAGTATGGGACCGAATTCTGTAAAGACATCGTGCGCCTGTTGGACCATCTGAAGATCGAAAAGGCGCACGTCGTCGGCTACTCGATGGGCAGTTTCATTACGCTAAAATTCGTGACGATGTACCCGGAGCGATTGCTGAGTGCGGCGCCCTGCGGCGCGGGCTGGGAACGCGAAAACGATCCCGACAACCATACTCTTGAAATTGCGGAATCGTTGGAAGAAAGGCAGGATTTCACCCCGCTGTTCCAGGCCATCTCGCCGCCGGGCAAGCTCCCCGGCCGCCGTGGCCTGCTGAGCATCAATTACGTTCTCAATCTGACAAACGACGCCAAGGCGCTCGCCTGCGTGATGCGCAGCCTCAACAATCTCATTGTCACCGAAGCGGAATTGAAGGCGTGCACCGTGCCGACGATCTCGATCGTAGGCACGAACGACCCGCTGCGTGACGGCGTGGACCGCATGAAGGACGTGATGGGCAACCACGAGACGGTATACATCGAGGGCACCGACCACATCTCGACGATTCGCGATCCAAAGTTTCTCGATACGCTGCGCGCGTTCTTGAAAAAGCATGGTGCGGGTGCGAAACCGGAGGAACACGAGTCGAGGCAAGCGGCATGAGACCCGCCTTGTCCAGCGTCGATCACAACGTGCGGAAGGCCTGCCAATGAACCAACGCGAGTTCGCGGGCGCCGCGGTAAAATTGTTGGGATTGTACTTTATGCTGACGGGGATATTGATGTTTGTGAGTGGTTTGTCTGCCGCAGTTTTCGTCACGGGGGAAGACGCGGAAAATTACTTCCCGCTAGGCATGCGCGCCCTCGGCGTGCTCGCGCCGATGATCTATATCTTTGCCGCTTTCAAGTTCATGTTCCGCACCGATCGCGTGTTGCAGTTCCTTTTCAAACCTCAGGAGGACGCGGAATCGCAGACGCAGCCAGTATTGTGGACCTCGCATTTGGAACTGGGGATAAAACTCTTAGGCCTCTACTTCCTTGTAAGGGATGTGCCGGACGTATTCGAAGGTCTGGTGACGATGTTGAAAACGCACGATCTGCTTATGGGTAATTGGTATGTACTTTCCAGCAGCGTCCGCTGCGCGCTTGCAATCTTCATGATTGTCAAATCCAGCCTGGTGGTCTCCTGGCTGTCAAAAGATTCGCCGATCACGAAGCCCGAATAGAGTGAGGATTCTTGTTGTGTATATGACGCTGGATATAGACGCGCCCTCGACCGCGGAAACCAAAACCCGCATGCCGGCGGACACGGTCGGCGATCCGTCGGTTGAGCATTCGTATAACCCATGAAATCGTCTGTTTTCCAAATAAGAACTGTTGCTGCTGGCCTCTTGTTCGTTACTGCCTGCCTTCCTGCCCAACCGCAACAAGTCTCGATTGCAACGTTTGTCGCCGATATCACGCCGCCAATTGGCGCGCCACTCTGCGGGGGCGCTGTGATGCCCGTGCGCGGCGTGGACGACCCGCTCACTTCGCGCGGTATCGTCATCCTCCCGGAGGGGCAAAAGCCGATTGTGTTGTGCGCGGTGGACTACACCGGCATTGCGAACGCCTCGCACGACGCATGGTGCGAGGCGCTGGCGACCGCGTCGGGCACATCTGCCGATCGTGTCGCCGTCCATTGCCTGCACCAACACGACGCGCCGGTCATTGACGCAAGCAGCGAGGCCCTGCTCGAAAAGCACGGCCTGGGCGGATCCATGTGCAACCTGGATCACGCCAAAGAGGCGCTCGACAAGACCGTCGCCGCCGCCGCCGAAGCGATCAAGCGCCCGCGCTCCCTATCGCACATTGGGTTCGGGAAGGCGGAGGTAATCGACGTCGCGTCGAACCGCCGCGTGCTCGGGCCGGACGGCAACGTGAAGTGGATTCGCTGGTCCGCGACGAAAGACCCCGAAGCGCGCGCCCAACCCGTGGGCACAATCGATCCCCTCGCGCGCGCGGTCAGTTTTTGGGACGGTGATACGCCCGTGGCCGTCCTTACGTATTACACGACGCACCCGCAAAGTTACTACGGCATGGGCCAGGTCACCTGGGACTTCCCCGGCATCGCGCGGAAGATGTGCGAAGACGCTGTCCCGAATGCCGCGTGGATTCATTTCAATGGCGCCGGCGGCAACGTGACCGCGGGAAAGTTCAACGACGGAAATCCGGTGAACCGTCCCGCGCTCGCCGGGCGTCTCGCCGAAGGCATGAAAAAGGCGTTCGAGTCCACGGAGAAAAAGCCGCTCTCGGCGGACGACGTGCAGTGGAAGGGAATCGCCGTCGCCCTTCCGCGCCGCGCCGAGATTTCAATCGAACACGAGCGCGCGCTGCTCGCGGACGCAAACGCGGACCCGGGCCAGCGCCGTCGCGCCGCGGGCGAACTCGCGTGGGCCGAGCGCTGCGAATCGGGTGACACCATCGCGCTGACAAGATTGCAGATAGGCCCTGTCGCCATTCTGCACATGCCCGGCGAATTGTTCGTCGAGTACCAACTCGCCGCGCAGGCGATGCGGCCGGACGCGCCCGTGTGCATGGCCGCGTACGGCGACTACGGCATGGGGTACATCGGCACGACCGTCTCGTATTCGCAGGGCGGCTACGAAACGCAAGTGTACGTGTCCGGCACCGCGCCGGAAGCGGAACCGGTATTGATGAATGCGATGCAGGAATTGCTGAAGTAGTGTCGCAACGGAACGGGAGATGACTATGTTTACTTCGCGAAATTGCATGTGGCTCGCGCTGGGTCTCGTGTTCGCGGGCCTCGCGCACGCGGGCGACTCGACGCCCTTCTCCGCGTTACATCCGCGGCCCTCGGGCTTGGCCGAACCCAATGCGCCCCCCGGACCGCTAAAGGTTGATTTCGCTTCGATCGGCGAAACCGCGGGCATCGCCTACGATCTCGTCGCGCACTTTCCGAAAGGTTCGCCGGAGTTTCGCGTCGATTCCGTCAAAGTAAACGAAAAACAGTTCGAAACTTTCATCGTTGCGAACCAGGGTATCTTCAACGGCCATCGCGTCGTGCACGGAAACGAGGATTTCACCGTGTCCGTCTATGCGAATTGGACGCCGAACACGCAATACGCAATTGCCGTCGAAGGCACGACCGAATCCGGCGAGCGCGTGAAACTGGCCGCGGCGGACAAGGCGCCGGAGAAACGCGGCAGCGCGTCCGTGTCATTCGCCGGGCCGACGCACGACTTCCCGTACCACCACATCGCGCTCACGGTTCCAAAGGAAATCGTCGCCGCGGGCAAAGTGAAATCTGTAGACGTGGACGGAAAAAAGAACCGCGATGCGAGGTACTTCAATTTCGGTAAGTCGTATGCGCAGGCGTACAAGAAAGACGACCCAGTTGAGGGCGAAAGTTACGATGGCGTCGTGGACGGCACGCGCAACTTTCGCGTAACCGCGCCCCTCTCGTGGCTGAACGCCTCGAAGCATTCCATGCAGGTAACCGTCGCCGACGAGGCGGGCAAGGAAACAGTGTATTCCGCCGAAGGCGAAGCGCCAGGTTCCGGCGGCTATTGGAGCGCGGACTGGCCGCATTCCGCGTCGCTTGTCGCCGAAGAAACCGCGGGCCTGCGCCGCGATCAGGAACCCGTCCACGTCGCGGTCGCGGTCTTTGCCGACGATATCAAAAAACCGGAGAACGAAGTTCGCATTGTGACCTACGACCCGACGCATCCGAAGGCCGGCGCAGACGGCTGGCTTGTCGCGCCGTCGCAGATCACGAACGTAACGGTCTGGCGTGACGAACGCCTTCTAAACTCGGAAGAGAAGGACCCCGAGACCGGCGCGCTGGTTCATCGATATGACGCGACAACAACCATTGAATTGGTCTTCTTCGCCGACGTCGCGGCCTACGAAGAAAAGGTCTACTACCTTGCGTACGGTAACCCGAACGCGGAGAAGCCCGCGCTCGAAAGCGATTTGAAGGTCGCCAAGGGTGAACGCTTGAGCCAAACGGTCGAGAATGAGACCTACAGCTATTTCCTCTCCGTGAACAGCGGATCGGTCGAGACCATCACGATTCGCGGCGAAGGCGATCCCGTTACGCTCGAACACAAACTCGAGACCAACGGCGCGGTCCATTGGAACCCGGACATCTATTCGCCGCCGACGCCCTGGGTCCACATCAGCGATTGGGAAACGCCCATCTTCGACCAGGTGAGCGGCCCGTTGTTGCACCGGACGCGACGGTACGCGCCGCTGCCGCACATGGACTCTGTCGTCGCGAGCGTGGGCTATTCGTTCTACGCGCACAAGCCCTACGTAATCGTGTCGTCGTTCATGGAAGTGGGCAAGGACATGTTCGTGCAGGCGCTGCGCAACGCCGAGATCGTGTTCAACCACGAAACGCTCAAAGAATTCGTGTGGGAAGACGCGCTCGGCAAGGTGCAGACGATGGACGTCGAGTCCGCGCGCAAGCACCCGATACACGCGCTCGAGGTCCCCGCGGACACGCCGTGGATGGCGCTCGTGAACCGCGAGAAGAAAGTCGGCTTCGCCAATATCGCGATCGAGTATACGAACGGCAACCGCTACGGGCATCCGCCCAGCGAGGCGCAGCCCTATTTCTACGTGCAAAACGGGCCGTGGGTGTATTGGTCGCGCCCGATCGTGTACCCCTTTGGCGGCACAAACTTCACGCGCATGATGCCCGTGCGCGCGGGCGCGTACTACCACGACAAGAACGCGTGGATCGCGTTCCGGTTCGCGAAAGGAGACGATCCCTTTGCCGAGATCAAACACCACCAGAAGCTGCTGACGAACCCGCTGCGGGTACACGAATGGGCCGCCACGAACGACCGCACGCCCGAGACATGGGTGATGCCGATCCTAACCATGCCGTTTGACGAAGGCGTCGCGGGCGCGGTGAGCGGACACAAGGCCGCCGACGGCGAGAAGAAGTAAGCCATGAAACATCTAGCAGTAACCTCAATACTCGTTGCGACGCTTGCGGCGCCGTTTGCGTTCTCCGCGGCGGAATCCGTCGAGCGCGGCCGTGACGTCGGCGATGGCAACGTGCTCTACGATTCGCCGTATGATCCGAAGAAGGTGGACGGCGTTACATTTGTCGCTCCCACCGTCGCGTACCCCTATTTCGAAATCGTCGTGCCGCTCGGCGACTGGACCGAAGGCAAAGGCGCCACGCTTTCGAAAGTCGTCGTGAATGGCGTCGATTCGGATTCGTTCTACGTATTCGTCGATGGTTTCTCGCATGTCCAATCCGGATGGATCACGCGCGACGCGGACTCCGCGCCGAACGTCGTTATTGTCACGAGATCGGTCTGGCACAACGACGAGGACACGACGATCGACATCCATGTCTCTGCCGCGGACAGGTCGGAACCCATCGTAAAATCGGTCAACGCGAAGGCGCCCGGATCCGGCGGCGTGCCGAAGGGGTGGACGCGTTATCAGTCGCTCGTCTTGACCGAACCCGCCGGGCTCGCGCGCGAGAACGAGCCGGTCGAGATTTCGCTCACCGCCCGCGCGGAAGACTGCGCGGACATCGAAAAGGAATTGCGCCTGTTCTCCGTGGACGACGGCGGCGCACTCACGCCGGTCGCGGTCCAGACGTTCAACCCGCGACGATTTATCGGGCGTCCGCCGGGCACGTCGAATCCGAACTATTTGCAGCATCCGTCGCAGATGGTCGAGGCGGTGTTCCTGGCGTCCGTGCCCGCACTTGCGTCGCGGGTATATGTCGCGTTGTACGGGAACGACAAGCCGTCGCCCGCACCCGCGGCAGACACCGACCTGAAAGTAGGCGGCGACTTCCCGGGGGTCGTGGTCGAGAACAAGTATTTTGTAACCGACCTCGACGACAGCTCCGGTCAGGTGAAATCGTTTCGCATCAAGGGCCGCGATGATAAGCCCGCGCCGTTGCTCACGAACTCGTTGACCCTCGCGGCGCACTGGAACCCGGATTCGTTCTCCGACAACGGAAAGTGGGGCCACACGTTCGCCTGGAACCCGCCGGACGACACGACCGTGACCGCGAACGGCCCCATCATGTTTCGCATTACGAACCGTGGGCGCATGCCGGATTGGACGCCGCAGGTGTATGCGTCCGTTACGTACACGTTCTACTCGAACTCGCCGTACATGAAGTGCACCACCGTGACGGAAGTGCGCGATGAGTTGAACGCCTCCGCGATCCGAAACGGCGAACTCGTACTCGATACGCACCTCGTGGACCATTTCGTGTGGCGCGAGAAGAACGGCGCACTGCGCACCATCCGCACGGCGCACGGCCCGAACTGGCAGGACGAATGGGGCACGCGCGTCGATCAGGACGTGCCGTGGCTCGCCATGACGAACGAGTCCGAGGGGTACGGCGTCGGTGAGGTCATCGCGTCGTCCATTTCGTTCAATACGAACCGCGGCGAAGCAACGACGCACCGCGCCGCATTCTACCTGTACTACCACCACTTCTGGAACGTCCCGCTCACGTACTTCACCCGCGGGTGGGTGTATCCGTTTAGCGACTACCAACGCGGGCCGATTGTCAAAGTCGATCCCGGCTCGACCTACGTCGAGAAGATGGCGTTCTACCCCGTGTACCTTGGCGACGGCGACGAACGCTACGCAGCGTTCGATAAGGCCACCACCCAAATCCAGCAGCCCTTGGTGCAGCGTTGGGGACGATAGCACAAAGGAGCACAGGCGTCCCGCCCGTGATTGATTTGGGCGAACCATATGTATTCATGAAAACCGCAAATATCGTAAAATGTATTGAATTATGTAAAGCAAATGACCCTCGTCTTGTAAAAACGCGCCGCGACCCAACCGGCTTTTTCGTAAATTGCTGGCCGTTCTGTCAGCTAAACAGGGGTCATTTCGCAGGGCGGGTTCGCAGGATTAGTGCAACGCGTTGGGCATATGAAGTGAAGGCAGAGCGCTTCTGCCTCATGTTCGGGTTGCCCCACGCATACCCAAGGTTGTGCGAGCGCCAAGAATCCTCGCACAAAGATGTACAAAAGCCTCAAGTGTGTAGGTGGGAGTAACAACATGAAAAAGCTGACGTTAGTGGTAGTCGCCGTCGCCGTCGCGCTGCTGTCGCTGTACTCCTGGGCCGCGCCTGCGCCGCCCGGCGAGGGTTGGGTATCGCTGTTTAATGGCAAGGACTTCACAGGGTGGAAAGTGCCGGACGCCGCGAAAGACTGCTGGTCAATCGTCGATGGCACGATCGACTGCGATCCGAAAACGGGCCGAGAGGGCGATACAGCGGTCTGGAGCGAACAGGAACTCGGCGACATCGAGCTGTACTGCGAATGGAAGATAAAACGCACGGAAGGAATCTATAACGTACCGACCGTGCTGCCAAGCGGCCTGGACGCGACCGACGCAAGCGGCAAGAAGATCGTGACGCCGATGCCCGGCGCCGATTCCGGCATCTATTTGCGCGGCGCCTCGAAGGCGCAGGTAAACATCTGGTGCTGGCCAATTGGGTCCGGCGAGGTCTACGGCTACCGCATGGACGAAAAGATGCCGCCGGAGGTCCGCGCGGGCGTTACCCCGAAGAAAAAAGCGGACAAGCCTGTCGGCGAGTGGAACACGTTCCTCATTACGATGAAAGGCGATCGCCTCACCGTTGTGCTCAATGGCGAAACCGTCATCGACAAGGCGCAGTTGCCCGGCGTGCCCGAGAAGGGCCCCATCGCGCTGCAAATGCACGGTGGCTACGACGAGGCCAAGAAGGAATGGAACGGCGCCTCGAGCCTCGTGCAATTCAGGAACATCTATTACCGCGCGGCGAAGTAGAGTAGTTGTAGTTGTGACGCGACCACGGAGGCCGATTCAAAAGCGTCCTTGTCCTGTCTTCTCGTGCTCGTGCTCGTGCTCGTAATCGTGCTCGTAATCGTTTATCGACGGTCGTCCCAAAAGCCGTCCATCTTGTCCATTCAGTCCATGAATTTGCATTCGTCTGGGTAAAGCGAGACTTCATGATGATTGGTAATCGTAATCGGTATCCGTTCCCGGGCCGGGTTCCGGCGTGGCGCCGGCTTACTGCTTCGCGTGCCACAACGTTTGGCGGCGGTATCCCTCGCCGATCGAGTAGACCTCGTATTCTTCCTCGTCGTACGGTGACTCCTCGTACGCGTAGGACTCCGCCTCCTCGATCTCGGCCGTGGGCCGAAACAGGAAGTAGCCGTCTTCCCACGGCATGTAAACGATGGGCAGTTCCGTGATTGGGTCGGTCGGGATTGCGTCGAGATTATCTGGCAGCAATTCGTTCAAAGCCGCGGGATACGCGCCGCGTTCGGACTTGTACCGCTTGAGCGCCAGCGCGACGCGGAGCGTATGCTGCGTCTGCGTTGACATCAATTGCGACGCGCGCGCGGACCGCGCGTAGTAGGCCGCGTTGCCCAAGTACCAGTGTTCGCTGCCGGTCTCTTCATCCATACGTTCTACGGCCTCTTTCATTTCCGAATACGGCTTGTCGACAAGCGAAGCGAGCCGCAGCGCGGTCTCGTGCGTCTTCTCCTTGTTGTACACACCCGTGAAGGAGAACATGCGCTCGACCAACGGATTGTTAACGTCCGCTTGGCTCGTTGTTCGCGGGAACGCGAGGTCGACGTCTTCGATAATCAATTCTTTGAGCCGGGACGTATTCTCGCGCGGGGCCAATGCCTCGTGAATCGCGGCAAGGTGCGAATCGGTGAAATCTGGCCGTGCGGTCAGCTCCCAAAGCGCCGTGTCCGCGCGCCACTCGATTCCGTGCCGCGTCGCATAGTTGGAAAGATACGGATCGCCGCCGACAAGTTCCGCGAACAGCACGGAATCTCGATAGGCTTGCACGGCGTCGTCGACGTTGCCCCATCGCGCTTCGAGCAGCGCGCGAAAGTTGAGCAGTTTGGCGGGCGCCAGCCGATCGGGCGGCAGGGTGCCGTGGTCGCCGTAGTCGTAGTCCCATTCCGAGCGTGTCGGATCGATTTCGACGTAATAGATTCCGTTTCGCGCGGCCGTGGCGAGGTTCGCAAGTTCGGTCGACGCGCGCAGAAACGAAAGCAATCCCTTCTCGATTTCGACCGGCGAATGCGTTCGCGGATCGATGGACGACTCGAGTTCCGATAGTTCGCTCTTCGCGCTCAACGTGCGCGCGATCTCGACAAGGTCCAACGGATGCAATTGGTATCCGCCGGAGAAGTACGCATTTACCAGAGACAGTACGAACGGAAACTCACCTTCCGCGAGTGCTTTGAGGTTCCGCTCGCACGACCAATCAATCGGAAGCGTACCCACCGGAAGGCCCGCCACGGCGTCCTTGTACGCGTCGAATCGGTCGGTTTGCCGCTGCTTGGCCTCTTGCAGCACGCCAAACTGCGGCTCGGCGCTCGTGGTCACGCGCTGCGTCCACAGCACGAACAACAGCGACAGAGCGGTGAGCGCGACGGTAACGACAACGGCGAGCGCGATGAGTGTCTTCTGTCCCGAGCCAAGGCCGGGCGGCTTGGGCCGCGACGTTGGCGGCAGCGGTGGCGGTGGCATCGTGGACATGTCAGGCACCTCGCGCGGGACGTATTCCTCGAATGAAGATTATAGCGAAGCGAGCCACGCGCGCATCTGTGCGGGGTCTTCGCCGAACATCAGCGACCCGGGCACGATGTAATCCGAACCGGCCGCATGAAGCAGCGGCACGGTATGCCGGCGGATACCGCCGTCGGATTCGATCTCGGCCTTAAGTCCTCGCTCGGCGATAATGGACCGCGCGGCGCGAATCTTGCCCGGTACGCTCGGGTCCATGTCCGCGCCCTTGATGCCCACGCGCGTACCGACAATGCAGACGATCGCGAGATCGTCCCAGAACGGATCGAGCAGTTCGATCGGTTGATCCAGCGTGAGCGAGATGCCCGCGAACTTGCCGTTTGCCTTGATGGCATCGATAACGTCGCGCGTGTCGTCCTCCGAATCGGGATAGACGATAAACCCGTCCGCGCCAGCCTCGACGAAGGGCTCGACCCAATGAAGTGGATGCGTGCACATCAGGTGCACTTCAAGCGGGAGTTTCGTGTGTTTACGGATCGCCTTGAGCAGATCGGGGAAGAACAGCAGCGTCGGCGTATAGTGGCCGTCGGCTACGTCGATGTGAAACATCTCGGAGTATGGCTCGACGCGCTTAATCTCCGATTCCAGATTGGTCAGGTCGGCCGACCAGAGCGATGTGGAACATTTCAGCATGGGAAGCACCTTATCGATTGCGGACGGTACAGACTACACGGAAGGCGAGCGGCCAAGCCAATTGGCCGGCGCTACGGCAGCGCCAGGAGAAAATCTTCGATGCGCGCGCGCACGTCGGCGGTATGGCGCTCGATGCTCAGCGACTTCGATGTTACCTCGGCGAACTTCGCGCCGGGGATTTCCTTGGCCAGCGTCTCCCCGAATGCGTAGGGATGGACCGGATCGACGCGGTTCGCGAGAACGAGCGTCGGCACTTTGATCGCTTTCCACGCGCGGTCGGCGCAGGGCGCGTCGTTCGGGATTCTAATGAGCTTGATCGCCGTCTCGTCCGCGCGCGGATGGTCAAACTGCGCGAGATTCGATGCCGCGGTATCGGGCGACTCCTTTTGCAGCGCGGCGTATTCGGGCGTTGCCCTGAACACCTCCTTTCCGCGCTGCGCGCCGTGTTCCCGAATGAGCTCGCCTATCAGTACCAGCACGCGCAGATTGGCGGGCATCGGCTGGCCGAGCCACGCGGGACGTTGCAGCACGAGCGCGCGCACACGGTCGGCATAGCGCAATACTATGTTCATGGCGATGGCCGCGCCCATCGAGATGCCGCCCACAACGGCCTGCTCGACTTTTCGGAAATCCATCAACGCTACTACGTCGTCCGCAAGGGCGCCGATGTTGAGCTTGTCCTCCGGGCCAAGGGGGCGCGTCTGTCCGTGTGCGCGGCAATCCATCGATATCAGGCGAATGCCGCGGTGCCCGCCGACAAAGAACGAGAAGGGCTGCGACACGTCCGCGCCGAGACCGTGTTGATAGACGAACGGCACACCGGTCCCTTCGTCGCGGAAGTGGAACTTGAGCGAATCGCGATCAAACGTCAATGGCATACCCAGACCGTCCCGTCAGTTCAGTCTCGCAGCCGAAATCTCGGCGTCCGGCAGCCCCGCCAGCATTCGGAACTGCGGGTGCGAATGCAATGCGCGCAACTGCGGCAGCGTGGCCACCGCGGGGCGCATTTCCGGCGCTACGCCGAGCGCGGTCTCGATGCACGCAACGGCTTCCTCGTGGCGGTCGCGCGGGAGGGACGCGAGAAAGATCGCGAGATCGATGTGCCCCTCGGCGTTGCGCGGTTCAAGTTGCGCGGCCAGCCGCAGTTCCTGCTCGGCTTCCGCGTGTTGGCCAAGGCCGGCAAGCCCGCGCGCGAGCATTCGGCGCGCCATCGCCCAGCCGGGGTATTTCTTCACGACGTAGCGGAACGCATTGCGCACTTCGGCGAAATCCTTGCGTTCGTAGGCCTCCATGCCGCGCTTCCACGCCCCCCGAATCCATTGGCGCTGCACTACAAACGCAACAAGAATGCAGGCGCAAATACACACGCCAAGCGCCGTGCTGAGTGTCTGAGAAAGCTCCATGCGACATAGAGTAGCGAGGGCGTGGTGCGCGCGCAAGTGATGAACCGCCACGCCGCGCGCGGTCCTCTAATCGACCACGAAGCCTTCTTTCTCCAATTCCTTGGCGAGGTCGGCTTTCGAGATGCGGGCGACGGCGACGGTTTTGTGCGGGTCGAGCTGCTCGAAGTGCTTGTTGAACCGCCGGCGGTGGAGCAGGTCGGCCATCACGAGCGGGTCGTCCGATTCGAGCACGTGGACCGTACGCAGGCGGACACGTTTCATGCCGCCGCGCCAGTCGTCGAGCGTCGTGAGCACATTTGACGGAAGCGATCCGCCGCGGTTGTGTTCGAGCAGGAATTTTACGAACGCGTCGCCGTCGTGCCCATCCTGCACCGCGCGTGTGAACGAATCCTTCGTCAGCGTGTACACCGTGGCGAGGCCCGTACTGCCGCGGACGGCGAACTGATCGAGTGGGACGGTGAGCAGCGGGTCCATGTCCTGCGACGGTACGACGATATCGAAATTCGGTTGGACGATGATCTCGCCCTGGCGCTCCGGAAACTGTTTTGAAAGCGATTTGCGGTCGCCTCCGCTGATGAAGGCGCGGCCGAGCGGCGTCAGCCGGAACAACCCGCGCGACGCGTCTTGCGCCCGATCGACAAGGCCAAGCCACAGAAACGTTTCTTCGAGGGACCGCGCGAGACTGCGCTCGGTGTTGCCGCCGCTCGAGCCGACGTAGTGCCAGTGCCCGCCGGCGTTCTTGATCTGCGGACGCTCCCCATCGAGGTTCTGCCGTTGCGCGTAGTCCACAAAATCCGTGACCGGGTACCACGCGTCCGGCTTTAGTTCCTCAAGCAGTGTCGCCATGCGGCGGCGTGACGCGTTCTCGCTTCCGGTCGTCATGAGCCAATCGAACAACACGTGGTGGCGGCCCACGCGATCGAGTTCGATAAGTTGCTCGGGTTCGCCCGCCCGCAGTTCGTTGTCCACGCGCGCGAGCCAGCCCACGCCCTGCGCCATCCAGAGGCACGTCTGCAGCGAGGGTTCCAGATCGTCGCCGCACAAGTCTTCAAGCCTGCGCCGGTCCTCCCGGAACAATTCGCCGTCGCCGCGCATGCGCACGGGCCGCGCGGCAATGGCTGCGACAAGACGGCAGATGCGGTCGGACAAATCGAGCCCACGCACGTCGACGTCATCCGGCTTGCCCTTAATCTGTCGCAGTCCGAACTTGGCGGCGCCGTTCGATCGCGAGGACTCGCGCCACTGCCGCAGTTCCGAGAGAATCCCCGCGACACGCACGAGCCGGTCTTCGCTGTCGAACCGGAACATCTCGAAGAGTGCAAAGCCGTTAAACAATTCGAGCAGCGCCTGTTCGACGGCGTAGTCCGACTTGCCGGCGGCCGCGCTGCGGATCGCGGCCGTCGGCAGAACGCCCGGTTTCGTTTGCCACACGATGTCGAAAATCTCGCGCGCGGCGGGCGAGAACCCGCGCGAGGCAACGTATTCGACGATCGAGTCCGGATGCTGATACCCGCGCGAGACCAACTCTTCCGCAGCGGCCTTCTTGCCGCCAGGTTTCTCGATCCCGATTTGCTCCTCCAACCGGCGAAACTCGTGCGGACCGAGGCCCTTCACCAGATTCATCAGCGAGGGAACATCGCCCCGGTTTTCTAGTCCGTCCGAAATGCGCTTTACCACCGCCGGACCTTCGGCGACGAGTTTTACCTTCGTGATGTCCGTAAAGAAGATGCGGTGGTTGACGTCGATGATGTACTCGATTTCCTCCTCGGGAAGTTCGAGTTTCTTTGACAGAAAGCGGACAGTCAGGCCCGAGCGGCTGTTAAGCGTCAGCTCCTTCGCGATCCGAAACGCGGGCCGGCTCATGCCCTCGAGTGCCGCAATTAGGCTCGCCCCATGGCGCATCGCCTACCCCCTTGACCAAGAAACATATATGGAAAACCCGCAAATTTGTTGAATAAACAGGCAGTATATCGAACAAAGCGCAGCCTGACAAGGGGCGCAACGATGACCAATTGACGTTTGTGGGCGACGAGTCGCTACGGACGGACAGCGCGAACTCCCTTGCCATCGACATAACCCGAAGGCATGGCCGCCGTATTCGCCCAGCGCCCGACACGGCCCTCTCGGTCCACTGCGATTACACCACCCATTCCGCCGATGTGCGCCAGGTGGGCGATTGCGCCCTGCGTAGCGAGTTCCGGCGTGAGGCCGCGGGCAATTCCGTCGGCGACGAATTTCGCAAGCAGCGCCCGCATGATGAACTCGCCCACCCCGGTCGATGACACAGCACAGGCGGCATCCGCGTAGGCGCCTGCGCCGAAGATGGGCGAATCGCCGACACGGCCCGGCATCTTTCCCCGCGTGCCGCCGGTGGATGTCGCGACGGCGAGACGTCCGTAACTGTCCAGCGCGACGGCGCCGACCGTGTCATGGATGGGATGAAACGACTCGCCGAGGAGCAGTTCATTCGGAATGAAGTCGAAACCGTTGGCGTGCGCGAAGCGGGTCGCGCCCTCGCCGACGAGCAGGCAGTGCGGCGTATCGTCCATGACCTTGCGCGCGACGGCGATGGGGTGCCGAACGTTGCGTACGGCCGCGACGGACCCAAACCGCCCGGAGGCGCCATCGGCGATTATGGCGTCCATTTCCACCTCTCCATCGGTGTTCGCGTAAGACCCGGTGCCCGCATCAAACACCGGGTCGTCCTCCATCACCTGAACGGCCTGTTCGACGGCGTCGAGCGCGGCGCCGCCCCGCGCGAGAATCGCCTGACCGATGTCCAGCGCGCGGCTGACACCGTCCAACGCGCGCTGGACCTTCTCTTCGGGCCACTGGCCCGCTCCACCGTGAACTGCAAGTGCATGCATAGGTACGAACGCCGATCCGGATTCGGTTGTGTTTCACGCGCCCCGACTATACACAACCTGCCCCTAAGATGAGCCGCTCGGCGGCGCGCAGTTCCAAGACGGACTCAAATGGCCGATTTTCCGGGGTTTCGGAATTTGGGACTGGTCTAAACCTTCGCAAGCCATGATTTTGGCGAGACGGAACGCGGGCCGCAATGGCTCCTTTCGAATCGGAATACCTAACGATAGGTACGAAAATCTCGAACCAAGGTGAGCAAAATTATTTGATTACCCGTTGACAGAATCCGTATTAAGCGATATTCTAGAATTTGCAAGGTGGGTCAGAGGAGGGCTGGGACACGCTCTTGTATCCCCGCTGGACCTGCTGTGTGGGTGTGTGTGTGGTTAGATTTCAGTAAGAGGGAATGTGGTATGAGCGGTACGAATGGAACGAACGGGAATCATCTCAAGGGGCGCGTGAAGTGGTTTAACGACCAAAAGGGGTTTGGTTTCATCACGCGCGAAAACAGTCCGGACGTGTTTGTGCATCACAGCGCGATTCGGATGGAGGGATTTCGCACGCTGCGCGAAGGGGAAGAGGTCCAGTTTGAACTGCTGGAGAGCCCAAAAGGTCTCCAAGCGGTAAATGTATCGCGTCCAGACTAACCAGGACGACTGAGTAACGCGGGCGCGCCGGCGATGGGGATCGCCGGCGCGCTTGTTTTGTCTGTCGCAGACGCTATACGTCGCAGATGCGCGCGGCCTGCGCGAGCGACGTCAGCGGATCGCGCGCGGGGATGAATTCCTGCGCGAGGTAGCCGGTGAAGCCGGTGTCGACGATGGCTTGACAGATTGTCTTGTATTGCAGTTCCTGCGTTTCGTCGATCTCGTGACGGCCGGGAACACCGCCGGTGTGGTAATGTGCGATGTAGTCTTTGTTCTCGCGAATCGTCGCGATCACGTCGCCTTCCATGATCTGCATGTGGTAGATGTCGTAGAGCAGCTTGAAGCGTTCTGAACCGACTTCGTTCACCAGCGCGACGCCCCACGCGGTGTGATCGCACATGTAGTCTTTGTGATCGCGCTTGCTGTTGAGCAGTTCCATGCAGACGGTCACACCGAGCTTTTCGGCGAGCGGTGTAATGCGTTTGATGCCCTTTGCGCAGTTCTTGATGCCTTCCGCATCGCTCATCCCGCGGCGGTCGCCGCTGAAGACAATCATGTTCGGGAAGCCATATTCCGCGACGACGGGAAGAATCGCTTCCGATTTTTTCACGAGCTCGTCGTGACGTTTCGTCTCGTTCCATCCGTCGCGAATCGGGCCGGGTCCGTTGACCATGGCGCAAAGGAGGCCGTGTTGCTTGACGACGGGCAATTGCGCGACATCGAGCAGGTCGATGGATTTCAGCCCGATGTCGACGGCGGCTTTGCATAAATCTTCGAGCGAAATGTCTTTGTAGCACCACTTGCAGACTGACTGCTTGAGGCGGCTTTTCAATGCGCCCTGTGCCGCCACGGACCGCGGTGTCATCGTGCCCAGTGCTACGCCCATCGCCGCGGTGGCAAGGACGGTGCGCCTTGTCATTTCGCCGTTACTCACTCGATTGCTCCTGCGCAGACCGGATCGCCGCGTGCCCCAATGACCGGACACGCGTCAGAGGTCTTCCGGTTTCAGCCCCGTGTTTTTCGCAATGCGGGCCAACATGCCCGGCCCAATCTCCTCGTTGTCGTGAAATGCAAAAACGTAATCGGGAAGACCGGGCCGAGAAAGGGTCTTGTGTGAGCCGGAAATGCGTTTCACTTCCCAGCCGATCTTCCGCAGCGCGGCAAGCACGCGCTTGGCCTTTGCGCTGGGCCACTGGCTCATGCCGCCGCGAAGGTAATCTGGATCGGCTCGACCGGGTGTTCGCCGTGTTCGATCCGGTCCGCGACAACCCGGAGCGCCAACGCTTCCGCCAGCGCGATGGCTTCATCGCGGGTTTTCCCATACTTCAGTACCCCGGGAAGCTCATTCACCTCGGCGATCCATCGCCCGTCTTCCTCTTGTTCGGTCGCAACGGTAAATTGCACACGGTACTCCTTAACGCAACTTGCGCTTTCGGCCACAGACCGTAGTGGACCTTGCCGACGGCGGTATCTTATGACTTTTGAAAAGCAAAGCGCCAGCGCAGGCTTCACCGACTAACACGCGCAATTCAACTGCCGGGCGGCGTGGACTTCGTCGAGGCGGCCGACCGGGGTGGTCGTCGGGGCGTCGTGGAGAGAATCGGGATCGGACTCGATTCTTTTCGCGATGTCGAGCATGGCGTCGCAGAAGGCGTCGAGGGTTTCGCGCGATTCGGTTTCGGTTGGCTCGATCATGATGCTTTCCTTAACGGTCAGCGGAAAGTAGACGGTAGGCGCGTGGAAACCGTAATCGAGCAGCGCTTTTGCGATATCGAGCGCGCGAACGCCTTTCTTCGCTTCGGGCGCGGCGGTGAAGATGCACTCGTGCATGAAGGGCAGATCGAACGCGGGCGTGTACGTGCCCTTCAACCGCGCCCAGATGTAATTGGCATTGAGCACGGCATCTTCCGCGACTTCGCGCAGGCCGTCCTTGCCGAGGTGGCGCATGTACGCGTATGCGCGCACGGCCATGCCGAAATTGCCGAAGAATTGCGAGAGACGCCCGATGGATTTCTCGGGCATTTCGAGCGCGAACGATTCGCCGCGTTTCACAACGCGCGGACCGGGCAGATACTTTTCCAGGCGTTCGCCGACACCGACCGGGCCTGACCCGGGACCGCCCATGCCGTGCGGTGTCGCGAAGGTTTTGTGCAGGTTGTAATGCATGACGTCGAAGCCGAGATCGCCCGGGCGCGCCTTGCCGATGATTGCGTTGAGGTTCGCGCCGTCGTAATACAAGAGTGCGTCGTGCTGATGCAGGTAGTCGGCGATCTCGGCGACAACGGGCTCGAAGAGACCGTGCGTGTTGGGACAGGTCATCATGAGGCCGGCGACGTTTTCCGTCATCGCGGCTTTCACACTGTCGAGGCGCATTGTGCCATCTTCGTGCGACGGCACTTCGACGACTCTAAATCCGGCGATGGCGGCGCTGGCGGGGTTGGTGCCGTGCGCGGAATCGGGGATGAGGATCGTGTCCTTGTTCGATTCGCCGCGGTCGCGGTGGTACGCGGCGATGAGCAGCGCGCCCGCGAGTTCGCCGTGCGCACCGGCGATGGGCTGCAAACAGGTTTGCTTCATCCCCGCAATTTCCGCGAGCCATTTTTCCGTTTCGTATACGAGCTCGAACGCCCCCTGGCACAGCGGCCAATAGGCTTCGGCGCTGGAGAGGTGCGGATGGAGGTGCGCAAAGCCGGGCAGCGCCGCAACCGCCTCCGCCATTTTCGGGTTGTACTTCATCGTGCAGGAGCCGAGCGGGTAGAAATGCGAATCGATGCCAAAGTTGCGGCGCGATAGATTGGTGAAATGTCGAATGACATCGATCTCCGCGAGTTCGGGAAGTTCGGCGGCTTTGCCGCGGCACAGGTCGTTCGGAAGCGAGGCATCCGGTACGTCCAGCGGACCGAACGTGATGGCGCGGCGGCCCGGAGCAGATTTTTCGTAGATCAACTGCATGAAACTTCCTCCAGCGCCTGGGCAAACGCGTCGAGCTCCGCACGCGTACGGCGTTCGGTGACGGCGATGAGCAAATCGGTGTCCGCGCCCGCGCCGAGGGGCGCCAACGGAATGCCCGCGAGAAAACCGCGCGCAGCCATTTCCGCGACGACCTTCTCGGCGCTCTTCGGCAAACGCACGTAGAACTCATTAAACGTTGGGCCGTGATTCGCGATTGTTGCGAAACCCAATTTCGATTTGAGATATTCCGCTTTCGCGTGACAATGCCGCGCGACCTCGCGCAGTCCTTCCTTGCCGAGCAGCGCCATGTAGATCATTGCGCGCAAAGCGCACAGCGCCTCGTTCGAGCAGATGTTCGACATCGCCTTTTCGCGGCGAATGTGCTGTTCGCGCGCCTGCAGCGTAAGCACGAACCCACGACGCCCCTGCGCGTCCGCCGTTTCCGCAGCGATGCGCCCCGGCATCTTGCGC
The DNA here is from genome assembly GCA_013359265.1 of Candidatus Hydrogenedentota bacterium. Lineage (NCBI taxonomy): Bacteria > Pseudomonadati > Candidatus Hydrogenedentota > Candidatus Hydrogenedentota bacterium. The sequence continues at coordinate 136,846 of JABWCD010000009.1, read as the reverse complement.
ACGTGTTCCTTTCGTGTGGCCATCACGCCGAGCCACGGCCCGCCGAAGGCAAGCGGCACGCCCAAACATTGGCCTTCCGCGACACAGATGTCCGCGCCCATCTCTCCCGGCGTTTTCAGCATCCCTAAGGAAATGGGATAGAAGGAGACGACGAGCAACGCGCCAGCCGCGTGACAGCGCGCCGCAAGCGCGGTGTAATCCGCGACGGTCCCGAAAAAGCTTGGGTTTTGCACAATCACGCACGCGGCCTCCGTTGGATCGTCACCATCGACCAAATCCAATTGGAGGTGTGCGGTGTGCGTCACGAGCATCTTCCGATAGATGGGACTAAGCGACTTGTGCAGCACGATCCTGCTGCGGCCCGTCAAGCGAACGGACATGGTGGTCGCTTCGAATACGGCGGTACCGCCGTCATACAGCGATGCGTTCGCGAATTGCATGTTGGTCAACCGGCAGATGGCCGACTGGTATTCATAAATGCTCTGCAGCGTGCCCTGCGAGCATTCGGGCTGATACGGCGTGTAGGCCGTGTAGAACTCGCTGCGCGACGTGAGCGCATCGACGGCAGCGGGAATGTAGTGGTCGTATGCACCGCCGCCGATAAAACTCGCTAGACCGGTGGCGTTGCGCGCGGCGATACTGCCCATTTCGTCGCGCACGGCCATTTCGGAAATGCCGGCGGGCAGGTTCCACGACTTTGCGCGCAGGTGTTTCGGGACGGAGGCGAAGAGATCGTCCATCGTTTTCACGCCGATAACGTCGAGCATCGCGTCGCGTTCGGCGGCGGTAGCGGGGGCCCACGACATTAGTGTTGCGCCTCCACGTAGGCGGCGTAGGCCGTTGCGTCCATCAGGGAATCGAGGTCAGCGGTATTTACATTGTCGAGTTTGAAGAACCAGCCTTCCGTGAAAGGACCCTGATTTACGAGTTCCGGCGCGTCGTTGAGCGCGGCGTTCACCTCGCTCACGCGGCCGCCCGCGGGCGCATAGATGTCGCTTGCGGCCTTCACCGATTCAACGGCCGCCGCCGCTTCGCCCTGCCTCACTTCCTTGCCAACCTTGGGCAGTTCGACGTACGTTACGTCGCCGAGTTGTTCGGCGGCAAACGATGTGATGCCGACGACGTAGGTGGCGCCGTCCGCCCGAATCCATTCGTGTTCCTTGGTGTATTTGCAGTCGTCGGGATAGGTGGACATCTACGTTGTTCTCCTTCAATCGGCGATGGTCAATTTGTCAAGGCGGTACCGTCGCACCGCACTCAAAGTCGCTCCGCGCAAACGTGCGTGTGTTTTGTCTATGTTCGACACGTGCCCCGCGTATAGATCGGGACTGTGGTCGTTTCGATATCGAGGTCGCGCGGACCCGCGGTCAGTTTGGTTTCGGGCGTGGCGAGCGGTTGCGGCACGTAGGCGAAGCCGATGCCGTGACAGACACTGGGGCCGAAAGTGCCGCTGGTAACAACGCCGACGATGTTGCCGTTGTGTTTCGCGTCAAAGCCGTGACGCGGCGCGCGGCGATCGCCGGTCTTAATCGGCGTGAGGACGGGATAGCCGCCTGCTTCTCGTTTGGCGAGCAGCGCGTCGCGTCCCACGAAGTCTTTGTCCCACGCGATGAAGTTCGCCATGCCCGCTTCGAGTGGCGTGCGCGACTCGTCGAAGTCCTGTCCGGAAAGGCCGTAGCACATTTCTGTGCGCAGCGTATCGCGAGCGCCGAGGCCGGCCGGTTTCACGTCGGGATACGAGAGCAATTTACGCCAGAGATCGACGGCGATTCGGTTCGGAACGAACAATTCGTATCCGAGTTCGCCGGTATACCCCGTGCGCGACAACACAATCTCGACGCCATTCCACGTGGCATACCGCGCCTGGTAATACTTAAGAGACGTGCACTCGGGAATCTCGTTCGCGAGGATGTCGCGGGCAAGCGGCCCCTGAATGTCGATCTTCGCCGTATCGTCCGAGACGTCCGTGTCTCCTGCCGCATCCCGTATGCGTGCGGAGACGATTTCGAGTGGCCCCGCATTCGTTACCACATAGAAATCGAACTCGTCGAGGCGGAACGCGATCACGTCATCAATGATACCGCCGGCGCCGTTCAACATGGCGCCGTACTTGCCGCGGCCCACGGGGACCTTCAACGGGTCGAGGCAGACGAGATTGCCGAATGCGCGGACCGCCTGTTCGCCCCGGATGACGAACTCGCCCATGTGGGAGCAGTCGAACAGCGCGGCCTTCGTGCGCGTGTGGTGGTGCTCTTCGATGATGCCGGCGAACTGGACGGGCAGGGCCCAGCCGTGGAAGTCGACGACCTTGCCGCCGAGCGCGACATGTTCGTCGTGAAGTGGAGTCCGCCGCATGTACCGCCTCCGGGTGTGCGAGTTAGCAGGCGGGCCCAAAACCCGCTCTCCCACCAAATCCTTCCCCGGCGCGCCGCAGCAGCGCATTCGGGGTCGCCCAGGCGAACGGCGTTGGAAACCGGCCCGCCGCTTCCCCGTGGTCGATTCCACGTCGCGTCGCCAGTTGCGGCGGGTTTATGGGGCACTATGCTGCCAGCAACAGCGAGCTGTTTTCAAGAAATGTATTGGCGTTGAATCGCGCGAGCGATTCCGAGCACGATTACGCGCGCAAAACCCGATTAGCGCGTTTGGGGAGTTCGATTCGTGGGGTTCTGGGTGAATGTACGGCTGTCGATGCGTGTCGTCGCATTGGCGTTGTGGACGTTCCTGCTGTTTCCGGTCCGATGCCTGTCGTTGATCATCGCGCCGCTGGCGCGCACGGCGGAGGAACGGTGGCGGCGGCTGCTGTTCCGTGTGTGGGCGATGGGCGCGTGCCACATCGCGGGCATGCGCGTGACTTTGATCGGCACACCCCCAAAACCGCCGTTCTATTTGGTGACTAACCATCTCACGCTCGTCGACGTCGTGCTTCTCGCGCGCACGACGGGGTGCGTGTTCGTGTCACGTGCGGACGTGCAGGACGTCGGCGTGCTTGGGTTCATGGCAAAAGCGATGAACACGATCTTTATCGACCGCGCCAAGGTGCGCGACACGCACCGCGTAAACGAGATTATCAACGCCTCGTTGGACAAGGGCTATGGCGTGCATTTCTTCGCGGAGAGCCGCATCTCGCAGGACGCTCGGGTCCATCCGTTCAAACCGCCGCTGCTCGAACCCGCGGTACAACGCGGCATGCCCGTACACTACGCGGCCATCTCGTACAGCACGCCGCAGGGCGCGCCGCGCGCGCGCGACGTGATCGTGTGGAAAGACGGCGTGTCGCTGGCCGGATGCATTTTGAACGTGCTGCGGCTGCCTTCCTTTACCGCCACCATCCACTTCGGCGATGCGCCTATCTTCGTTCCCGACCGAAAAGTATTGGCCGAAAAGCTGTACCGGGCGACATTGGAGCGATTTACTCCCGTCGATTGAGCGGGCCCGCATCCAGAGCGGTTTTTTGGTATTCTAACTGGCACGCAAGCGCTGCAATCAGAAAAGACCCAAAGTACGAAGGATGGGTCGTCGGGAGTTGTGAAGGCAATGGGAAACATGGAACGGAATGGGAATAATCGCGCGGGTTGCGCGGCGGAACATACGGGTCTGCGGACTGCGCTGTCCGCGTGCGTGGTACTGATGTCGATTGCCCATTGGGCCAGCGCCGACGAAACGAAGAAAGTCGACTTTCACGCGCAGATTCTCCCCATCCTCGACGCGCACTGCATGGAGTGCCACAACCGAGACGCGCACAAGGGCGGGTTGGGGTTGGGCTCCGCGGACGAGGCATTGAAGGGCGGCGATTCGGGCGTCGCGGCATATCGTCCGGGCAACAGCGACGAGAGCGCGATTATCCAGCGCGTGACTTCGACCGATCCCGGGTTTCGCATGCCGGCGAAAGGTGACCCGCTTTCCGCGGAAGAGATTGCGCTGTTGAAGAAATGGATCGATGAAGGCGCGTCGTGGGGCGGCGAATCGACGGGCAAGGTCGTTGCTCCGGTGGGCGCGGATTTCTGGTCGTTCCAGAAGCCGGTGCAAGCGCCTTTACCGGCGGTGAAGAAGACAGATTGGCCGCGCAATCCGATCGATACATTTACGCTGGCGAAGATGGAGGAGCATGGGCTGTCGCCCTCGCAGGAGGCGGACGCCTACACGCTCATCCGCCGCGTCTCCCTCGATTTGACCGGGCTGCCACCGGCGCCGGAGGAAATCGAATCGTTCGTTAAGGACCCCTCGCGTAGCGCATACGAACGGCTTGTGGACCGATTGCTTGCGTCGCCGCATTATGGCGAGGCCCAGGCGATGCGGTGGATGGACGCGGCGCGCTATGCGGATACGAACGGCTACGAGAAGGACCGGCCGCGACAGGCGTGGATGTATCGCGATTGGGCAATCGACGCCTTCAACCGGAACCTGCCTTACGACCGATTCGTGATTGAACAACTCGCCGGGGATTTGCTTCCAGACGCCGGCGTGCACGACCGCATCGCCACCGGCTTCCACCGCAACACGATGGTAAACGAAGAGGGCGGCATCGACGTCGAGGAGTTCCGCTACGAAGCGATGGTGGACCGTACGAACACGACGGGGCAGGTTTTCCTCGGGCTGACACTCGCGTGCGCACAATGCCACTCGCACAAGTACGATCCGATCGCGCATGACGAGTACTACCGATTCTACGCGTTTCTGAATAACACCGACGACGTGCAGATCGAGGTGCCGGACGAAGCAGTCGCGAAGCGCCGGGCGGAAGTCCAATCGCAGATCGATGCACTGGTCGCGGACCTGCCAAATAAGTTTCCCGTCGCCGCGGTACAAACCGAAACCGTTTCGTTGATACCCACCGCGGTGTCATCGTCCGGCGGCGCGACGCTGGCGGCCGATGGGGATGGCGTAATAACCGTATCGGGCGCCGCGCCGGACACCGATTCGTACCGCGTCGAACTGCAAGCCGAAGGAGGGCCAATCACGGCGATCCGCATCGAGACGGCGCCGAACGCGGGCGACGCGGGCGCGGGGCGATCCGATAAGAGCAACTTCGTGCTGTCCGAAGTGTGGGCGACGCTGAAATCGGGCGAGGGAGAAGGAAGACCGATTGCGTTCGCACGCGCGGAATCGGACGTCACCTACGCCGGGTTCGAAGCGGACAAGGCAATCGACACGAGCACGGGGACCGGCTGGGCGGTGGACGCGCCCGGCGTGGACAAGACCGCCAGCCATTGGGTGACGCTGCATCTGAAGGAACCGATTACGCTCGATGGGCCGGGAACCATCGTGTTGTCGTTGAACCAGCAGTACGGCCGCGCACACACGCTTGCGCGATTCAAAGTATCAGTTGTGCGCCAGTTCTACCCGCCGTCGGACGAGCCGGACAACGTGCGCCGCGCGAAATATTTCAACGAACGGTTTGCCGCGTGGGACGCGGAGACGTCCGCGAAGGCGCGGGAGTGGACCGTGCTCGAGCCGGTACGGTGCGAATCGAAGTACCATGTGTCCTTCAAGTTTCTCGACGACGGATCGATCCTCGCGCACGGTGACAATCCGAATACGGACACCTATAACGTGGAGTTCCGCACGGACCTTCAAAATATCACCGCGATTCGCATCGAGACGTTGACGGACCCGTCGTTGCCGGGCGATGGACCGGGCCGCGGCGAAATCATGAGTACACCTGGTGACTTTCTGCTGAGCGAAGTCAAGGCGAGCGCCGCGCCGTGGGTGACGCCCGACGCATTCACGGACGCCGCGCTGAAGAACCCGACCGCAGACTTCGCGGCGGGCGGGCGCGCGCCGGAACTGACGCTCGACGGCAAGCTCGACTCCGGATGGGGAATCAACGGCGGCCAAGGCAAACCGCACGCGATTGTGTACGAGCTGGCTTCACCACTGTCGAATGACGGTGGCACGCTGCTGAAACTAATCATCGATCAGTATTTCGTTCACTACCATACGATTGGCCGGTTCCGCGTTTCGGCGACGAGCGGTCCGTTGCCGGTGCAGGCGTCCGGAGTGCCAGCGGAAATTGAAACGGTTCTGGCGAAGTCCGAGCGCGCGCCGGACGAAGTCGAATCGTTGAAGCGGTATTATCTCACGGTTGCGCCGGAGTTGGCGGAGCCGCACAAGCAAATCGCCGACCTGCGCAAGTCGATGCCGAAATTCCCGACGGCGCAGGTGCTGCAAGAGCGCGAGGCCCCGCGCGTAACGCGCGTGTTCCATCGCGGCGAGTTCTTGAACCCGAAAGACCCTGTCACCGCGGGTGTTCCCGCGGTACTGCCGCCGTTACAGTCGGGCGTGCCCATGAATCGCCTGACGCTGGCGCGGTGGATCGCGTCTGAAGAGAATCCGCTTACGGCGCGCGTCTTCGTGAACCGGTTGTGGCAGACGTATTTCGGGCGCGGCATCGTCGCGTCCGTCGAAGATTTTGGCGCGCGAGGCGACATGCCGACGCACCCGGAACTGCTCGATTGGCTCGCGGTCGAGTTCATGCGCCGCAATTGGGACATCAAAGACCTTACGCGCATGATCGTGACGTCCGCGACGTACAGGCAAAGTTCGAAGGTGACGCCGGAATTGCTCGCGGCGGACCCGGCGAACGAATGGCTTGCGCGCGCGCCGCGTTACCGCGTCGAGGCCGAATTCGTGCGCGATATCGCGCTCGCGGCCAGCGGACTGTTGAGTGACCGAATCGGCGGGCCGAGCATGAAACCGCCACTGCCGGAAGGGGCGTTGTCGCTCGTGTATCCCGGCGAAGGATGGACGGTTGCGGATGGCGACGATCGGTATCGTCGGGGCATGTACGTGTATTGGAAACGCACGTTGCCGTATCCCGCAGCGTCCACGTTCGACGCGCCCGCGCGCGACGTAGCGGTGGTAAAGCGCAACCGATCGAACACGCCGCTGCAGGCCTTGACGTTGCTGAACGACCCCGTGTTCGTGGAAGCGGCGCAAGCGTTCGCAAAGCGCGTGCTTGCGTACAGCGTCGACGACGCCAGGCGCATTCGGTATGCGTTCATGCTGTGCGTGTCGCGTCCGCCGGATGAGGCGGAAATGAAATCGATCGAATCGTTCCTGTCCGCGCAACGCACGAAGCTGGCGGGCGCGCCCGCGGACACTTCCATCGTCCTGGCGTCTGATACGCCGGACAGGTCGGACGATGCCGAATTGGCGGCGTGGGTGCTGGTGTGCCGGTCGCTGCTAAATCTTGACGAGACCATTACCAAGGGCTGATCCCTCCCCTTGACGAAGAAGTGTGGCGCAATGAACCGTTACGGGCTGAACAAACTCCTGGATGTCCTTTGCGTGGGCGCGGGGCCAGCGGCGTTGGGCGTGCTGCATGCGGCGAAGGAAGCGGGGCTTGACGCGATTGCGATCGACAAGGGGCCGGTGTGCAGCGCGTTGTGCTCGCACCCCACATACATGCGATGGTTCTCGACGGCGGACAAGCTCGAATTGGCCGGATTCCCGCTGGTGACGACGGAGAAGAACCCGACACGGCAGGAGTATCTCAAGTACTGCCGGACCTTCGTGAAATATTTCGATCTGAAGATCGTGACGTATTGCGAGGTCACCGAAGTGAAGGAGGCCGCACACGGATTCGATGTCGTCGCGAAGGATTTGTTTGACCGCGAATATGCGTGGCGCACGCGGCACGTGGTCATGGCGACGGGGTTCTATGACAGCCCGCGGCCGCTCGGAATTCCTGGAGAGGACCTGCCGAAGGTGTCGCACCGTTACACCGAGGCGCACTGGTATGCGGACCACGACGTGCTCGTGATTGGCGCGGGATCGAGCGCGGCGGAGATCGCGTTGGAGCTGTGGCGGAACGGCGCGCGCGTGACGGTCGCGATGCGCGGCGACAAGTTCGATACGAAATACTGGATCGAACCGGACATCGAGAACCGGATTGCGGAGGGGTCTATCGCGTGCCATCGCAACGTCGATGTGGCGGAGATTCGGCCGGATGACGTCGTGCTGCGCAACGGCAGCGGCAAGGACATCGTCGTTCCTAACGACTTCGTGTTGGCGATGACGGGTTATGAACCGGATACGTCGCTCGTCGAAAAGCTGGGCGCGGCGATTGACAAGACGTGCGGCAAGCCGGTGCTCGACGAGCATTTTGAAACGAACGTGCCGGGGTTGTATGTCGCGGGCACCTTGTGCGCCGGGCAGGAATCGAACATCGTGTTTATCGAAAACAGCCGCGATCATGGGCCTGCAATTGTGCGGCATATCGTCTCAAGCGCGGCGAGGTAGGCGAAGCCGAGGCAGTACATTCATCGAATTGAAGCAGCGGAAGGAGTGTCGAATGCCGATAGTGGATTTCAGTTTGAAAGACAAGATTGCGATCGTGACCGGCGGTAGCCGCGGCATCGGCGAGGCGATCGCGAAGGCGTTTGCGGAGCAGGGAGCGACGGTTGTCGTCTGTTCGCGCAAGCAGGACGGAGTGGATCGCGTGGCCGAGGAAATCAAGACGGCTGGCGGCGCGGCGGTCGGTATTGCGTGTCACACGGGGCAGACCGCGGCCATCGAGGCGTTGTACGCGCGCGTGAAGCAGGAGTTCGGACGCGTGGACATTCTCGTCAACAACGCCGCGGCGAACCCGTATTTCGGTCCCGCGATCGATATCACCGAGGCGGCGTTCGACAAGACCTTCGAGGTAAACGTCAAGGGCTACTTTCTCATGGCGCAGCACGCGGCGCGCATGATGGTCGAGCAGGGGAAGGGTTCGATTATCAATATTGCATCCATTGCCGGCTTTTCTCCGCCGCCGATGCAAGGCATCTACGGCGTGACGAAGTCGGCGGTGATCGCGATGACGAAGATGTTCGCGAAGGAGTTGAGCGGCGCGGGCGTGCGTACTAACGCGATTGCGCCGGGGCTTGTCGAGACAAAATTCGCGCAGGTGCTGATCGAGTCGCCGGAGATGCTCGAGCACTTCACGTCGCGTACGCCGATGGGCCGGCACGCACAACCGAACGAAATCGTCGGCGCGGCGGTCTATCTCGCGTCCGACGCGGCGAGCTACACGACAGGCGCGGTGATCACCTGCGATGGAGGGTATGCGGCGTAGGGGGCGGGCCATGGGCAGGACGGTGTCACGGGCAGTCTTCGGAACGGTCGTCTTCACGTTCCTTGTTCCCTGCACCGTAGCGGGCGTCGTACCGTATTTTCTCGTCACCGGATCGCAGCTCTTCACGTTTAGGTCTGCGCTGACGCAAATCTCCGGCGTTGTGCTCTTCGCGTCGGGTGTGCTCATCTATGCGTGGTGTGCGTACGACTTCGCGACCTTCGGCCGGGGCACGCCATCGCCCACGCACCCGCCGCAAGAACTCGTGGTGCGCGGACTTTACCGGTTCTCGCGCAATCCGATGTACGTTGGAGTAAGTTCGGTGGTGTTCGGCGAGGCGCTGTTCTTCGGTTCGGGCAATCAACTTGTGTATGCGTGTTGCGTGCTCGCCGGATTCCACGCGCGCGTCATTACGGGTGAGGAGCAAGCATTGCGGCGCGTATTTGGCGCGTCATACGAAGCCTACTGCTCGCGCGTGCCGCGTTGGATAGGCTTTGTGAAAAAGGGGGAGCGTCATGAAGATTGAAAGGGTCGCCGTTATCGGCGCGGGGTTCATGGGCAGCGGTATCGCACAGGTGAGCGCGCAGGCGGGCTACGCGGTTACGTTGGTCGACGTTGACGACGAGCGTCTGTCCTTCGCGCTCGAGTCGATCGAATGGTCACTCTCCAAACTCGAAAACAAGGAAGTGCTCGAGGCGCCGGCCAGCGTGGTTGCCGCCCGCATCGAAACCTCGACCGATTACGATGCTGCGCACAATGCGGACCTCGTGGTCGAGGCGGTGTATGAAGATATCGAGACGAAGCTCGCAACCATTCGCGCGCTGGATGACGTCTGCCGCGCGGACGCCATCGTTGGGTCGAATACATCGACAATTCCCATCACGCGACTGGCGGCCGCATCGCGCCACCCGGGGCGCGTGATTGGCATGCACTTTTTCGGCCCGGTGCCACTGATGCGCCTGCTGGAAGTCATACCGCATCCGACGACGCAGCATGCGGTGATAGATGCGGTGTTGGCATTCGGGCGCTCCGTGGGGAAGCGGCCCGTGTTGGTGAAGAAAGACGTGCCGGGATTCATCATGAACCGCATCTTCGGCGCCATGGCGTGCGAAGCGATTCGCCTTGTCGAAGACGGAATCGGAACAATCGACGACATCGATCAGGGCATGTGCGACGGGTTCAATCTCCGTGTGGGCCCGCTGTGCATCGCAGACCTTGCGGGACTCGATATCGCGCTTAACGCATTCCAAGTCATGCACGACCTCGATCCGGTTCGTTTGCCCGCGCCGCCGGCGCTTCTTGTCCGGATGGTTGAAGCAGGCAAGCTTGGCGCAAAATCCGGAGAAGGATTTTACCGCTGGGGAAAGAACGGTAAGCGTCTCGGCCCCGTGTTCTAACGTTTTCTGCGAATTGTATCCATCCTGCTTCGGTGGCAATCGTTTATGTCACACCGCGGACCGACGCGTGCCGGGATCGTGTGGTAAAATAGGGGCGGTGTCCTGGCGGCAATTGGAATGAGTGCCTTGAGCAGGCGAGTTCCGTGCCATGGTGTTGATCTCGAACACGTGCAGTTATTCGGCACAAACGGCCGTTCCTGTAGCCGGAGTGCTTGCGACCGGACTATCCAGTCCTCAAGACGCGTCTCGTGCGACGCGATACCTTCCAGTTTACGCCGCTGCGGTGTTCCAACACTTCGTGTTAGCTCCCGACACGTCACCGCACCCGCGGTTTGAGCAAGCGTCTGATTTTTTCGGTTCGTTGCGGCATACGCGCATTTGGGATGCCTTTTGCCTGACGGAAGCATGAGCCGATAGGAGGTAGGTTATGGACGAGATGGAGTTGTGCAAGCGGTTTGCGCGCAGGATCCGAATTTTTCAGGGCCTTGAACCGTCGGAGATATCGGACATCTTGCGCCGCGGAAAGCTGTTCCGGTTCGAAGCGGGCCAGATTATCTTCCATGAAGGGACGCTTGGGACGAGCATATTCATCGTTCTTGACGGGGAAGTGCGCATCTACAGCAAGAGCACGTTCATCGGAAAGTGCCGCGCGGGGGACGCCTTCGGTGAGATGGCCGTGCTGAATCACAGGCCGCGCATGGCATCCGCTACCGCGCACACGACGTCAATGGTGTTTACGCTCGCCGAATCGGAACTGAACCAGATACTCGAGAAACGCGTAGCGGTGCGAATTTTGCTGAACATCATTCACGTGCTCAGCGAGCGGCTCGAAAACGCGAACCTGCACATTGCCGAACATCGGCTCGTGCGGGTCGAGTAACTTGCGGGGCCGGCGCGAAGAGGAGAGCGTGTCATGGCGTTATCGAAACGTTCGCCCGTAGCGGACGCGAAAGATCCCGTTTTCGAGTACGGGCTGTCCATGTGGCGATGCGTCGAACGCGAGCATGCCAACGACGACGGCTTCGACTGGCTGGATGCGGCGTTGGACTGGGTCATGCGCGAAGACCGACGCCGGCGCGCGCTTCTCCAACTGGTCGACGTACTACCGTCGCTGAAGGACGACGACCAACTCGCGGACCACGTCGAGGCCTATCTGACGAGCGACGACGCGGCCCTGCCGGCAATCTTGCGCGGGCCCGTGAAGGTCGCGGTATCAAAACCTTTTCGGCACGCACTTGCCGCGGTCGTGCAGGCGCAAGTGAGCCACATTGCGCGGCGATTTATTGTCTGCAGCACGCCAGAAGAGGCGGTCAGCGTGTTGCGCGGGTTGTGGAACGACGGCTTCGCGTTTTCCGCGGACCTTCTCGGAGAGCGCACATTGACGGACCGCGAGGCCAACGCCGTCGCCGCTCGGTACCTGCACCTCATCGAGCTTCTGTCGGAGGCCACGCAGACGTGGCCCGCGCGCCCGCTGTTGGAACGCGACGCGCTGGGCCCGCTGCCGCGCGCAAATGTGTCGTTGAAATTGTCCGCGTTAGACCCTTCGCAGAATCCGGCGGATCCGGAAGGTTCGGCATCGCGGCTGGCGGCGCTGCTGTTGCCGATACTGCTCCGCGCGAAGCAATGCAATGTCTTCGTCAATTTCGACATGGAGCAATACGCGCTGCATGAGATTGCGCACCGCGCGTTCGAAACATGCGCACTGCACGACGAACTGCGCTCGTGGCGGCATCTGGGAATAGTCGTGCAAGCGTACTGCAAGGAAGCCGGCGCCTATGCCGAACGGCTGGTGAGTCTCGCCGCGCGCCGCAATGCTCCAGTCACCGTCCGGCTAGTGAAGGGGGCCTACTGGGACTACGAAACCGCGGTAGCCCGGCAAGAGGGAAGGCCAAGCCCTCTCTTCGCGGACAAGGAATCGACCGACGCGAACTTCGAGCAGATTACGCGATACCTGCTCGATCACGCCGGCAGCGTTCACGCCGCATTCGCAAGCCACAACGTGCGTTCGCTTACCAACGCCGTCCTGTGCGCATCGGAACGCAACATCGGAAATGATCAATACGAGGTGCAGATGCTGTACGGAATGGCGCCGGCGGAACAGCGCGCGTTACGCAACACGCGGCACCGCGTCAGGCTGTATTCGCCCGTCGGCGAACTTATACCGGGTATGGCGTATTTGGTACGCCGGCTGCTCGAGAATTCGTCCAACGACGGGTTTCTGCGGCTGGCCTTCCGCGAGGGTGCAGATATGGACCAATTACTCAAACGGCCACGGCTTCATCTCGTCCCAAACCGCGCCGGCGGAAGACGAAAGCCGAGAGACATTACTACGTTCGAGAACTGCGGGCTGATCGATTTTGCGGACGAGAATGCACGGGCGCGGCTCGCGGAATCGGTTTCCCTTATGCCGGTAACGTTTCCGCGCAAGGTGCCGGTCGTCGTTAACGGGAATACGAACACAACCGATTCGGGGCTCGAGCACTCGAACCCGAGCGACACGACGATGCTGATATCGATCGTATCTCAAGCCACGCCGAGCGACATTGACGAGGCCATCGCATCCGCGGTCGAAGGCGGCTTGGAGTGGAACTCATGGCCGATTGAAGAACGCGCATTATGCTTGGAAAGCCTGGCGGACACCCTGGAAGACACGCGTTGCGAACTTGCGGCGCTCGAAGTGTACGAGGCCGGAAAGACGTTGCAGGAAGCGGACGCCGATGTCGTCGAGGCGATTGATTTCTGCCGGTACTATGCACGACAGGCGCGTGTGGAGTTGGCGCCGGAGACTGCCGATGCGCCACCGGGAGAGTCGAATCAATGGCTCTGGGAGGGTCGCGGTCCGACTGCCGTGATTGCGCCGTGGAACTTTCCGATAGGGATACTTTGCGGAATGGCTTCGGCCGCGCTGGTGGCTGGCAACTCCGTACTCCTGAAACCGGCCGAGCAATCCAGCGCATGCGCGCATGCACTGTTTCGCGCAATGCAGACCGTGGGTATTCCCCGCGGCGTTGTTCACTTTCTGCCCGGGAGGGGCGAGGATGTCGGACGCAGACTCGTGGAACATCCCGATATCGCTGTCGTCGCGTTTACGGGGAGCATGGAAGTGGGCCGGGGTATTTTGGAGACCGCGGCGCGTGTGGCGCCCAGCCAGACGATGCTGAAGTCCGTGATCTGCGAACTGGGGGGAAAGAACGCGATCGTCGTGGACGAAGACGCGGATTTGGACGATGCCGTAGCGGGAGTGCTTGCCAGCGCATTTGGCTACGCGGGACAAAAGTGCTCCGCGGCTTCGCGGGCCATACTTGTTGGCGGCATTGCCCAGCCATTTGTCGATCGGCTGATTGGGGCGGCGCAACGTCTTCGCGTGTGCCCAGCCAGCGACCCTGGTTGCGACGTCCCGCCCGTAATCGATGCGGTGGCGTACACGCGGTTGATGTCCGTCATCGGCGACCCGGGAGCAGGGGCTGAACTGTTGCACACCGGCCTGTGGACGCAGGGCGGTTACTACGTTCCGCCGACGATCTTTCGCGTAACCGATCCGGAGCATATGCTCATGCAGCGCGAACTGTTCGGTCCAGTACTCACCGTGTACGAGGCAAGCACCTTCGCGCACGCAATTGAGATCGCATTGCGGACGCCATACGCATTGACCGGGGGTGTGTACTCGCGAAACCCACGCCACATTGCCGAGGCACGGCAGCGGTTTCGCACAGGCAACTTGTACATTAACCGCGCCTGCACCGGCGCCCGCGTGGGCAGGCAACCGTTCGGCGGCTTAGGCTTGAGCGGGTGTGGCGCGAAGGCGGGCGGGCCAGGCTACCTGACCCATTTTGCCGTGCAGCGGTGCGTCACGGAGAACACCATGCGCAAGGGCTTCACACCGGAACTGTAGCGAAGCGATCGCAATTGCAGGGCGAACCGAACGACGCACAGGAAAGTGCCGCTGTTTGCCTGGGCGGCACGTTCGTTCGCGCAACGCTGTGTCTACTGGACGAACGCGAAGCGGTACGAAATACGGGTTATCGCTGTCTGGCTTCGTCCACGGCGCTCTGGATGGCCTCGCCGCCTTTCTCGATGTCTTTTCCCGCGCCATGGATGGTATTGCAGCCGAAGGCGCCTGAACACACCAGCAAAACGGCAAGCGCGGCGAGAGTGAATTGACTGAAGCGACTCATTGTATGACCTCCTTTCAAGGATTTTTTCCGCACTGTACAGGCGGAAGCCTCTAGCCGGTTTTCCGGTTCGCTCGATTCCCGGATGATCGCGCGAATTCGATCGCCCGCAATCAGCTTCTACGTTCTTAGTGATAGCGGCGCGGCCGCCTGAATCCAAAAACGAACGAGATGAGAAACAATACGATAAAGATGACAAACAGGATTTTTGCAAGTGAAACCGCCGCGGAGGCGATACCTGCGGCGCCAAACACGGCCGCGACAATCGCCACGATAAAGAAGATCAACGCCCAGTATAACATCGCCTGCTCCCTACTATTGGAAGATAGCTGACGAGTTCTGTATAACATCCGCTGACAATATCTCTTGAAACTTCTAACCATAATTGCAGAAAACGTTTCGTGCAAATGTCGATAACGAACCTTTCAATGCATTTCTGCCGCGGTCAATAATCGTCACAACTTCATTGTGAAAAACACCAAATAAGTTGTTCCAGCCCGCCATAGGCTCCAGTTTCATAAAGTGTTACTTCCTGTGCCGCAATATGTGCAAGTTCCGCAGGCCGGTTGAGACAACGTTCAAGCCGGGACGTTTGTTCCATGCGTGTGCGTTGCAGTTTGCCGGTTATTCGCAGAATTGGGCGCACGTACACAATTAGCGACTTGACACAACACTACTTGCGCGGAGCGCGCTTCGCACTAACGTGTCGAGTACAAGTAGTGCGGCCTCAGTACGTTGTGCAATTGCAACTATGATTCGCAGTATTGGTGATTGCTGCGTAAGTCTTAGTCATACCAGCATACAAAGGCTTCAAATGCGCGTGTGGTAGGATTTGACATGGTCTCTAGCAGGTGCGAGATGCAGCGCGACTGGATTGAAGTTGCAGTAAATACTTCTGCAATTCCATTCGCGAAAACCCTGGCGACACGATCAAAAGAAAATCACAATGCAAAAAGGTTTCAATGTGCGGCTGCAAGATTCGTTTTCGCGTGCGCGCACAAAGTGGCGGATGATTCGGAGTGCGCGGGGCGCGGCGGACAGCGGAAGGCGAATGCCAGGTGGAATTGAACATCGAACGGTGAGAAGCCGCACATTGATTGAACTCTGACCGCGATCGCGTACGCGATCGCAAGAGGAGGCCGCTCCAATGTCATATCGATTGAGACGCTACGTTGCGGGCCTCGTTGTTGGAATCGGCGTGCTGGCGCTGCTGCCCGCGAATGCGCAAGGCGGCATGCAGGCGCGCGTGAGCTTCGACGAAGGCGCAACACTGATTCGAGGCACGAATGACTCGGATTGGGGCCACGCGACGACCAACACGATCGTCCTTCCAGGCGACTCGCTCTGGGTACGCGAACGCGGCACCGCGGAAATCGAGATGTCCGCGGGCACATTTGTTCGAATGGCGGATGGCAGCAACATCGACCTCGAGTCGCTTCCGCCTTCCGTGTCGCTTCGCGCCATTGCGGGGTCCCTATATGTTCACCGATTGAGTCGCAGTTCAGGTGATGTGCTCGTGAAGACACCGGCGTGCGATGTCATGATCGAGAGTGACACCTGCGCGCGCATCGACGTGCGCGAAGCAGGATCGACGACTATCTCGGTTCGTTGGGGATTGGCGAATGTGAGTGGGGGTGACCGCCAATGGCAGCGCGTTGCGGCGCGCCAACGCGTATATGTTGACACTGGCTACCTGCCTTCTCAGCCCGTAGATTTCGATCCGTCGGAAGAGGACGATTTTGACGCGTGGAACCGTTCGCGCGTCGGGTTTCTCGCGACCGGGGCGGATAACCTGCCCGACACCGTTCGCTTCTCCGGGTCCACAATCGGATACAGCGAACTCGGTTACTACGGCGAATGGCGGCAAATCGAAGGCCGCACGTACTGGCAGCCCACGTACGTTGCAGACTTTGTGCCGTACCGTCACGGATACTGGAGCTACCTGCCCCGCACCGGCCATTGTTGGATTGACGAATACCCCTTCGGATACATCACGTGCCACTACGGTCGTTGGCACCACTTCCCAAGCTACGGCTGGTGCTGGAGCTACGACCCCGTTTGGTCCCCCGCATGGGTTGCCTCGATACGCTACGGTCCCAACTACCTTTGGACGCCCGTTGACTACTATAACCGGCCCGTAATCGTATCGGCCGCGGCCACGTTCGATATCGGCGGCGTCGCCTTCAGTCTTGCGGCATCGACATTCGTTCCGCAGGACTACCTGTATTTTGGCACGGCGTACGTCGCACCCGTTCGGCCGGCGGTCGTCCAGAATATAAACGTTACAAGCATCAATATATGGAACATTAACGACGCACGAAGCGCGCCGTTGGTCCAAGTACCGTTCAAGACAGCGAAGTTTACGACGTTCAAGTCCAGTCCAAAAGCAGTTCTGCGAGGGCCCGAGCGGCTCGCAAAGAATGACGCCGTTGCGCGCGATGTGGTCGCGACCCTTGAAAAGTCACGCGATACGCAAGCGAAGAGAGCGGTGTTAACGGCTGCCGAAGAGGGCAAGCGGACTGTGGACCGCAACGGCCGCAAATCGGCGGTCAAACAGGAGACGACGAAAGTCCGGCTGGATGCGGACCAGAAACAGGCCCGACCCAGAGTCGCGAAAGAAATCCCCACGGACCGTCGCAGGCCAGCAGACCAGACACGGCGTGAAGGTGTGGAAAAGAAACAACCCGCACCGGTGGAACAAATACAGAGTGAACGCCAGAAAGGTCTGAAGGACAGGCATACGATCGACACCGGCGAGAAGAAACAGGAAGCGCTACGGACCCGCCCCGGCGAACACACCTATCGCGACGGTACCGAGAAGAAGGTTGAAGAACCTCAACGGACAAAAACGCTGGACCGGGAGAAGGCGCGATCACGCCAACCGGACGAGCGTACGGATCGGGGCCGTATCGAGACGAAGGTTGAGCAAAAGCCCCGAACACAACCGCGCGATGAAGTGAAGGCGAAAGTGCGCGAGGATGCGGGTGCCGGCGGCGATCGCACGATGAATAAGACCGATGGACCCAAGAAGTCAAAACCCACGGACGATAAACGTCTGACCCCGATCGAGGGTAAAGGCCACGTAGGAAAGCGAACCGACACCGATAGAACCGGCGTGAAGCGGGACGATCGGAGCGTTCAGAAACTCGAACCTCGAACAGACGTGCCCCCGGCAAAGTCGAACAGGAGTGAGCAGGTCGAAAGCCGTCCGCGACCGAAGTCCGAAACCGCGCCCAATCGCGCGCCGCAGATTCAGAAGATGGACCCCGCGCCGAATGCCGGCCCGGGTCCACGGCAAGAAGCGAATAGAGATCGCAAGAGCGGCGACCGAGTTCAAGTACCCAAGCCGGTCGAAACCCGGCCGAACCCCGTACCAGGGAGCGGTGTCTCGTCGCCTGGCGGTTCAGGGAGGGATGGTGGGCCGCGCGCCGGCGCAGACGGGGATTCAAACCGAGGCGGCGACCGTGGCCAACGATCCGGAAAGAAGGACAGAGGGTAGTTCGATTGAGCCCGATCGGACTCTGATTTGTACATGCACGTGATGGCCTCACGAAGCGTCGCTTGTTGCGGCCAGACGTGAGGTCCTCGATAAGAACCGATATCTCCGGCACGCACATTGGTTGGAGGGACTGACAATGTTTGTTCGATGCGTGGGCAAGTTCGACGTAAGCAAGAAGCGATTCCAGAAGTACGCGTGCATCGTCGCCGTCGCCATGGCGATTGCGCTTGCTCCGATTCTCCTGTCGGCAGCGGCCGCGCCCGAGGACGAAGCCAAAGGCTACCCGGACATCAAAGTCCGAAAACCCAACGGCGGCGAGATTTGGGTGCGCGGCGAAAAAGAGGCGATACGATGGCGTTCCGACGGGTTTACAGGATTCTACGTTCGGATCGAATTGCTTAACGACAGGACGATCGAGCGCGAAATCGCGTCGATCGCTCCGAACGACGGCAAGTTCAACTGGATCGTTCCCGAGGACGTGCCTGTGGGAAAGGGCTACCGGGTGCGTGTCATGTCTCTGGGAGACCCGAAAATCCGCGACAAGAGCAACGATTCGTTCGCAATAATCGATCTGCCGTAGCGAACCGCGCAGCGCAACAGCACGAGTGCGTTCCCGGCTGAGTGGGGCTATGTCAACATAGAAGGAGTGAACGAATGACGAAACGGACCAACGCGGATACACGAGAATATCTGATTCACGCAGACGGCGTTACAGCCGCGCAGCTTGGCGATCGGTTACAAATCCGAATTGCCGAACCCAGGTCGGCAGAGCAGGTCGTGTTGCTGGCCGGCGCGCTCGGCGAAGTGTGGGCGAGCATGCGCGACCGCGTCGTCTCGGGCGGACTGCAATGCGAATTGTTTGTGCACCAGGTTGACGCGATTCCCATGCCGCTTGCCAACGTCTTCTCGGTAATTGAACAGGACCTTGGCCAAACGGGCCGGTGTCTTCACGTGCGCAACGCCATCGATGCCGTTGGGCCCGAATTGAAGTTGGTCCAGGTGTAGGCCGATCCGCGTTGTTTCGGGTGCGTGAACAAGCGTACTATCGTAGGTGGTTGTGCCGAATAGGAAAGGGGGATCGTGCATGTTTCGCAACACAAACATCCTGGTGCCGACGGACTTTTCCACCTATGCGAATTACGCGCTGAAGTACGCGGTGGCCCTGGCGAAGCAGTTTGGCGCGACGCTCCATTTCGCGCACGTGCTGGATCGCGCCGCGCTCGCCGGCGTGCGCGGAAACGAGATGTGGCTGGGCGAATCGGAATCGCACGCCGTCATGGATTCGATGCGGGAACACGCCGCGAGCCGCATGGCGCACCTGAAGCAAATCGCCGACGACGAAGGCGTCCGCTCCCAGGAGCACGTCAGGCTCGGCAACCCGACGCAGGAAATCCTCGAGATTGCGGAGCAGACGGACTCTACGCTCATCGTCATCGCGACGCACGGGCGGTCGGGAGTCGAGCACCTTGTCTTCGGCAGCGTCGCCGAGAAGATTGTGCGGCAGTCGCCCGTGCCTGTGCTGAGTGTAAAACACCCCGAGCATGAATTCGTGAAGGAGTACGACCTGTCGCTCGAACTCAAACGAATTCTCTTTCCCACGGATTTCTCGCCGTTTTCGGACAAGGGGTTGCCGTTTGCGAAGTCGTTGGCAAAGGAATTCGATGCGACGCTCGTGATCTTCCACGCGACAGAAGTGCCGGTGGTGCTGCCTGAAGCCATGCCGGACGCCGCAATCCAACTCGGACCGCAACTCGAAGACGAATCGCGCGCGCTGGTAAAGAAGATGTGCGATGACATCACCGGAGTTACGGTCGAAGGCGAAGTGCGCGTCGGTTCAGCGTTCCGCGAGATCAGTGCCTATGCCGAAAGTACCAATGTTGACCTTATTGTCATTCCCACGCATGGCCGATCGGGATTGGGGCACGTGCTGTTCGGGAGCGTCGCCGAGAAAGTGGTGCGCGTGGCGCGGTGTCCCGTGATGACAATTCGTCCGGAATACGGGGGCAAGGCGTAGAAGTCACGCCACGTTCCGCTGTCCGCGGAACGCGTCGCGCCGGGGAGGCGTTAGTTGAGCCGGTTCTGCGCGCGGTCCATCCGCTCGAGTTCGTCATCGAGGTTGGGCGCCTGAATCTTGCCCTTGGCGACGATTTCGCCCCCCTCGTCCATGATGACGAACCGGTTTCGGTCGTGGTCAACCGCCTCACCCAATACACGCGCCGCCAGGCACTCCAGCAAACGTTGTCGTTGGGAACGGTCGCCCTTGCGCCAGAACTGGCTCTCGCGCGCGGTCATGGTGTAGCGCCACGGCTCGGAGCAATAACGCTTCGGTTCGTGCATTCGCGATTTCCTTACCCAGGTTGCACCCATCGCGACAAGCTTTGACCACCGCTGCTATCATAACATAGGCCTAACAATTTGGCCAATTATCGATCTGGGAGGTGCCCCATGCTCCTTGCCGCGCTCGTATTCGCCTCGGCCGCCGCCGCGTCCGAGGCCCCGCGCGATACATTACGCATCGCCCTCATGCACGGCGTGCCCGAGAAGTGGAACGTGGAGAAGAACTTCGGGGAATTCCTCCTGCAACTGGACGAGGCGGCCGCGCAGAAGGCGGACGTCTTCATCACGCCGGAGTGCTGGCTCGACGGGTATGCCGCGCCGGACGAATCGTCGACACCGGAGAAACTGAAAACGGTCGCGCAGGACCTCGAATCGAGCGCCTATCTAAAGCGGGTGTCGCAGGAAGCGGCGAAACGAAAGATGATGATCTGCTTCGGTTTTACGTCGATCGAAAACGGAAACCTGTTTAACGCCGCCGGACTGTGGGACTCCGAGGGCACGCGCATCGGCGTGTATCACAAGACGCACCTCCAGACGCACGACCTGCAATACGCTCCCGGCGAAGGGTTGCCCGTATGGGATTCGGTGTTCGGAAAGGTGGGCGTCATGATCTGCGCGGACCGGCGCTGGCCGGAGACGCCGCGGACCCTCCGGCTCCAAGGCGCGCGCCTGATACTGAATCCGACCTACGGGTTCTCGGGCGACATGAACGAAGCGATCATGCGGACGCGGTCATACGAGAATCAGTGCTTCATCGCGTTCGCGCACCCAAAGACAAGTCTGGTCACCGGACCGAAGGGAAAGGTCCTCGCGAAATGGGACGGCGATACGCCCGGCGTCACGGTGTGCGATATCGATCTCTCCGAGGCTAAAGAAGACAATCACCTGCGTGACAGGCGCCCAGAGATATACGGGGCGATCACCAGACCGAAAACGGCAAACGAGTAGCGTCCGCGGCCACGGCCACAGTCTGGTATAATCCAATCAAGTAAGCGCATAAAGTGAAAGCGCCGGAGTATGGGTAAGTTTCTTCCGCTGTTCCCGTTGCAGCTCGTGGTCTTTCCCGGCGAAAAGCTGAAGCTGCACATCTTCGAACCGCGCTATAAGCAGCTCATCGGCGAATGCCGCGACGAAAGCATCACGTTCGGCATTCCCGCTTACGTGGATGGGCGCGTCGCCGAATACGGCACCGAGATGCGCCTGCAAACGATTTTCAAGACCTATGACGATGGCCGGATGGACATCCTCACGGAAGGCGTCGCGGCGTTTCATCTGGACGAGTTCATCCGCGACGTACCGGACAGACTGTACCACGGCGCACAGGTGACCGTGTTGGGCAACGACCCGATCGCGTACGAAATCACGACGGAGGAACTGGCACGGCAGTACGCACGGTTGCACGACCTGATGAAGACGGACTATCTGCGAAAGTCGTTTTCGACCAAGAACGTGTCGTTCGAAATCGCGCAGGAAGTCGGGTTGAAACTGTCGCAAAAGGTAGAACTGCTCTCGCTCGAAAAGGAGGCGGACCGCCAACTGCTGCTTGTAAACCATCTGCACTCGATCATTCCCGTGCTCGTAGGCGTGCAGGAAACGCGGCGGCGCATTCGCCAGAACGGACATTTCAAGGCCCTCCCGCCTCTGGATGTGTAGGGAGCGCACAGACGTTCGCCGCGTGCATCCCGCCGCCAACTGATCTAGACTGGGGCTGGAAGTCGACGGAACGATTTCCGGGAGGTGAATCATGCCCACAACGATGATCCGCAGACCGGCGGTCGCAGGGCAGTTTTACCCTGGTGAGCCGGACGATTTGCGGGACACGGTCGATTCGTATCTCGACGCGGCGGACGTGGATCCCGCGCCGGAGCGCGTCGTTACGATTGTGAGCCCGCACGCGGGGTATATCTATTCCGGCCCGACGGCGGGCCATGCGTTTGCGCGCGTGCGTGGGAAGAAGCCCCGCCGTGTCGTGCTGATAGGGTGTTCGCACCGGTACGCGATCGATTCCGCGTCGGTATTCGCGAGCGGCGAGTTCATGACGCCCATAGGCGCGTTTCCCGTCGATGAGGCGTTCGCGCGCGCACTTGCCGGCACGATCGATTCGGTGTCGATCGAGCCGCACTTGCCGGAGCATTCGCTCGAAGTGCAGTTGCCGTTCCTGGCGCGCGCGATCGGCCTCGTCCCGATCGTTCCCGTGCTGTTCGGATCACAGGCGGGGCCGTGGCACGCGAACGCGGGAGAGGCGATCGCGCGCATGCTGGACCCGGACGATCTGGTGGTCGCGTCAACGGACCTCTCGCATTACCTGAACGAGGCGAGCGCGAACGCGATCGATCGGCGATCGATCAACGCGGTATTGACGAAAGATTGGAAAGCTTACGCCCAAGGCATACGCGACAGGTCGTGCGCGATGTGCGGCGCGGCAGCCGTAACCGCGGCGATGGCGTGCGCCGCCGCGCTTGACGCAAGGGAGTGGAAGTTGCTCGATTACCGCACGAGTTCCGCCGCGTCGGGGGATTACGACCGTGTCGTGGGCTACGCGGCCATCAGCATGGAACGCGCTGCATGACGGTACAAGACGTCTGCGACGTCGTGGACGATTTGGCCCCGCGCGGGCTTGCGTATCCATGGGACCGGTGCGGACTGCACACCGGCGATCCGGAGGATGACGTGCGATGCGTGCTGGTCGCGCTGACGGTGACGCGCGAAGCGTTTGCCGCGGCGCGGCGCGCGCGCGCGCAGATGATCGTCGCCCATCACCCTCTGATTTGGGAACCGCTGAAAACGCTGCGCGCCGGCGATCCGCATACGCGCCTTTGTCTCGATATCGCGCAGGCGGGCATTGCATGCTATGGCGCGCATACAAACCTTGACGTCGTTCCCGGCGGCGTGAACACCGCGATCGCAGACCGCCTGAAGCTGCGCGACACAACGCCGTTGCTGTCCGTGCCGCAGGCGCAGCAGGTGAAACTCGTCACGTTTGTTCCGGCCACGCACCTCGCGCAGGTGCGCGATGCGGTGTGCAGCGCGGGCGCCGGCGTGATTGGCGATTACACACACTGTTCGTTCAGCGCGCCAGGCACGGGGACCTTTCTTCCCAATGAAAAGACCGATCCGTTTTCCGGACGGAAGTTCGTGGTGAACGAAGAGCCTGAACTGCGATTCGAAGTGCTGGCGGCCAAAGCGCGCCTGCCGCGCATCGTCGAGGCGTTATTGCGCTCGCACCCGTACGAAGAGGTCGCGTACGATATCGTGCCGCTCGAAAACGTCGACGCATCGATTGGGCTTGGCGTGAAGGGCCACCTCGATCGTGTGATCACGCTTGGCGTCTTTGCGCGGCAGGTGCGAAAGGCGCTGGGCGCGCGGTTTGTGCGCGTCGTCGGCGCGAACGACCGGCGCGTCCACACCGTCGGCGTGATTGGCGGATCGGGCGGCGGCGAAATTGCCGGAATACCGCATGCGGTCGATGTGCTCGTAACGGGCGACATCGATTATCACGACGCGCTGGCCGCACAAGACCGCGGCCTCGCCGTAATCGACGCGGGACACGCCGCGGCGGAAAGGTGGGTGGTGCCGGTGCTTGCCTCGTACCTCAAAGCCCGATTGAAAAAGGTGCGCGTCGCCACGTATATCGAACCCGATGTGTTTCGCATAATCACGGAGTAACCGAACGCTCATGAGCGAACCGATGAAAATACTGTTTGTGACCGCGGAAGCCGCGCCCTTAGTGAAAACGGGCGGGCTCGCGGACGTGTCTTACGCGCTACCGCGCGCGCTCCGCGCGCTGGGACACGACTGCCGTATTGCGATGCCCGCGTACGGTTCGATCCCAGAGGAGCAACTGGGCGACCAAGTCGCGGCGTGCATAGCGTACCTCGATGTGCCGGTGCACGGTGCCGTGCGGCAAAGCGCGCTTCCTGGCGCCGGTGTGCCGATGTATCTCATCGAGCACAACGACTTTTTTCAGCGGGACCATCCCTACGGCGAAGGCGGGCACGAGTATCCCGACAACCTGGAGCGGTTCTGCTTCTTCAGTTTGGCCGTGCTGGATGGAATTCAGAGAACGGGGTGGGTACCCGACATCGTGCATTGCCACGATTGGCACACGGCGCCGATTCCCGCGTACATCAAGACGCGCTGCATCGATCATCCCGTTTGGGCAAACATGCCGACCGTGTTCACGATTCACAATATGGCGTACCAAGGGCGGTATTCGTCGACGCTGATGCCGAAGACAGGGTTGGGCTGGGAATTGTTCACGCCAAAGTACCTCGAGTTCTACGGCGATCTGAACCTGATGAAGGCGGGAATCATTTTCGCATCGAAGATCAACACCGTCAGTGTGACCTACGCGAGGGAAATCCAAACCGACGTCGCCGGACACGGATTGGAGGGCGTTCTGCGTACGCGCGCAAACGACATTATCGGCATCGCGAACGGGGTCGATACCGCGCAGTGGAACCCTGCGATCGACAAGCGGCTTCCCGCGAACTTCCATTCCGCCAGTATCGCCGGAAAGGCGCGGTGCAAGTCCGAATTGCAGAAGCAGTTGGATTTGCCCCAGAGCGATGGGCCCTTGTTCGGAATGGTGACGCGGCTGGTGTGGGACAAGGGAATTGACCTACTGCTGTCGTGTCTCGACGACTTCCTGCGCCGCAATGTGCAACTCGTGATCCTCGGGTCCGGCGACGACGTTTTTGAGAGCGCGCTGAAACAGGCGGAGGCGCGGTTTGCCGGAAAGATGGCGGTGCACATCGGCTATGACGAAGACCTGGCGCACAGGATTTACGCGGGGTCGGACTTCTACCTGATGCCGTCGCGCACGGAGCCGTGCGGGTTGAGCCAAATGTACGCGATGCTTTACGGCTCCATCCCCGTCGTACACCGCACCGGCGGCCTCGCGGATACGGTGACCGACGCGTCTCCGTCCAACTTGGCGAACGACAAAGCCACCGGCTTCGTGTTCGCGTCGTGGAGCGAGCGCGCGTTTCAAAACATGATTGCGCGGGCGCTGAAGCTGTACACGGACACGCCAAAACTCGCCGCGATTCGTCGCGCCGCCATGGCGCAGGATTTCTCGTGGGAACGTTCCGCGACTACCTACGTCGACCTGTTCCGCGAGGCCATCGCCCAACCGTGACGGACGATTCGTGCGTCATCGAGACGGCGTCGCCGGAGGAAACCGAGCGCCTGGGGCGGGCCATCGCCGAGATCATGCCCCCTGGCGTCGTGGCGTTACGCGGCGCCCTCGCGTCAGGCAAGACGTGTTTCGTGCGCGGCATGGCGCAGCACTTCGGCGCGTCGCCGATCGTGCATAGCCCGACCTTCACTCTCATCAACGAATACGGCGCCGACCGTACGCTCTACCATTTCGATCTATACCGTCTGAGCGGTCCCTACGAGGTGGAAGACATCGGTGCAACGGAGCTGTTCGCGTCGGATGCCGTGTGCGCGGTCGAGTGGGCCGAGCGCGCCGAGGCGCTGCTTCCGCCCGAGCGGCTCGACGTGCTTTTTGAGCACCTCGGCAATGACCTGCGAAAACTGACCTTCATCAACCGAAATCTGCTGCCCGGCGGGTGGCGCAGCGTGGTGACGCGCTAGTTCGCGCCGGGACGTTCCACTTACTTAATCAATGGCTCGCCATCCACGAATATCTGCTCGATACGTTCGAAGGACCCGGCTGTCGGTTTCCATTCGCCGGCCGCAAGCATCAAATCAAAGTATGGAATGCGTTCCTTGAAAATGACGCGCACGGGGCCGGCAAGAACTTCTGTTGCGTTCGCCACACGAATCCGATGCACACCCTCATTGGTGCGGGACACACAGGCCAGGTCGCCGTGGACCTGAACGCCGCCACCCGCCGCCGGGGCGGTCGAGCCCGTCGCATTGAACAGTACGACGTCGGTGGTCCCGTCCGATCGCTCGATCTCGATGCAGGGCGTCGAATCCGGAACGGACGACGTCCAACGGCGGATCGCCGCGATTTTCGATTTTCCCTCGTACGGTTCGATGACGGAAACGAATGTCGATTCCAGCGGTGCGCTCTCCGTCTTTCGCCGGACCATTACGCGCGGCACCCATTCGGACGCTTCGCCGTAAATGCCGGTATCGACCCATGCTTCGCACACGGACGCCTCGGCATGCTCCGTCAGATCGGTATAGCGCAAGCGAATCGTGCGATCGTCGGGCACGTAGTCCCGCTTGTCGTCAATCGTCCAATCGACATGCCAACCCGGTTTTGGGGCCGCGTCTGCCTTGAACGCGCGCATTTGCGTGTCGCCGCCGTAGTCGGGCGCGTCAGTCAGCGTAAGCCCGCCGGTCACAATCGTGCCGAAAGACGACCCGAAAAACTTGGCATGGTCCCTGCCGCCTTTCACTCGGAAACAGTCGACGACATACGAATCATGCGTGTCGATATCGATCATCGCGATGGTGCGCTCGTATATCTCGCCGCCAATCATGTCCGGACTTGCAGCCCGGATTGCATGAAAGCCATCGCCATCCGCCCAAAGCGTGGTCGTGCCCTGTGCAGTTGACTGGTTCTTTCCGTCGACCACGACCGTCGCGTGTGACGCGGTGTTCCTGTACCAGGTAGCGCGCGGCGCGCCCCACCCGCCGTAGCCGACGGGCGGATAACCGAAATCGGGAACGAGGTCAAGGCCCTTCGCGAAGTAGCCGATGTTCATGCCGTCGAAATGGCCGTGGCCGCCGCCGGAATCGTAATCGATCCACAGCGCGCGCCGATCCGCGCCCTTGCCGGAACGCATGACCGCAAGACACCACTTCTGCTTGTTCGCACTACTCAGTCTAAGTTCCGTGCCTTCGCGGTCGATGACCGATTTTACGTCGGCCTGAAAGACTTCCGGGTCTTCGCCAAACAGATCGTGTGGCAGTCCGTCGAGCTTCGATCCGTTCGAGAGATACATCACTTGTACCAGGGCCGGGTCTTTGGTCACCTCATACAAGTCCCAGAAGAACGAGTATTCGGAACCGTCCGCGGCGGAATTCGGCGTAAATGACAACCCCGCATACCGCACGTTCTTTTGTCCGAACGCACCCGTGTCGCCCGTTCGCGGATACCATTCCTCCATGCACCATGTGTCGATGTTGAAGCGAAACGCGTCGTAGATCGCGGGCCGCCGCTCGTACACCGTTTTCAGGAAGCCGGGTTCGAGCCGCATCATCTGGATCATGATCTCCGCCAACGCGCTCGGTGCGATCGACGAGTATCCCGCCAGCCCCTTCTCGCCGCTCATGCCGTCCACGGCGGTCGACTTCTCGATGATGGCATCGAGTTGCTGCAGCACGGCCTCGCGGTTCGTCGGCCAGCGCAGCACTGCGTCAATCACGAGGTTCGTCATGTCGGTGCGTGGGTAGTTCGATTCGATGCGTTCGCGGTGCGCAAGTGTGTCTTCGAAAATACCAGACTCGATATTGCGTTGAATATCGGCCCACGACGATTTGGTGTTGGCGAGCCGGCATTCCGCTGCCTTACGCGAGAGAAAGGATACAAGCGCTTCTTCCTGCGCCTTGGCGCCGTCGAAGACTCGGTCATACGCGTATGCCATTGCACGCACTTCCTCGCACGCATCATGCCACGTGGAGACTTGGCCCCGCGTGCCATTTGTCGTCTCGTAAACCCATCCTCCCTGCGTATGGAAATCGAAAGACGGGTAGAGGTCCGCGACGCGATCCAGCAGAACTGCGGCTTTGTACGCGTACTTCGGTTCGCCCGTCACGGCATACGCCGCGCTCAAGCTGACAATCCCCTCGTGCACCCATTTCTTCCATTGGCCAAAGATGATGTAGTAGCCGATGAACCGCCAGCGATGACCGTCGGCGACGTAGCCGTGCCCGTCATCGACGCCGAACGTGTGCAGCGAGTCGGCGGGATCGGGATGGTCCGCATTGAACAACAGCGAACGGTCGGCACGATGAGGTTGAAACACACCGTGCTCGTTGAAGCCGGAGCGGTGAAATCTCTCGAAATCGTTTTTTGGAAACAGCTCCGCGCACTTCGGGCACTGCAACTTCCACGGGTGCTTCCACGGGTCCGCGATCCAGTCATACATCCGCACGTCCTGCTTGCACGAAGGGCAATACCCATCCGACCACACATGCCACGTGCGCGGAATGTTCGGACCCACCATCAAATCCCACAGCGCATCGTCGGACAGCGCCAGCCACGGTTCGGCCTTTCGCACAGTGTCGTCGCGAATTGTCCTCGCCCAATCGTGCGTACCGGCGTTGGCGGTCGCGCGCGCAATCACCTCGGGAAAATAGAAGACGCTAGCAGTCTTGACAGGCGCTTGCGCGAATGCCAGTGGGAACATGCATAAGCAGATCGAGATTAGGCGCATAAGAACCCTTTCAGGACAAAAGCGAACCACAGCGTACACAGTTTGCAGAGGTGTTCGAAACGTCCGGACGTTAGCAGTGCTTGAGAAATGCCGCCTTTATCTTCTCCACGTACTCGGTCTGGTCGGTGGCCCAGAGTTCGTTCGAGAAGATTTCGACTTCGATAGGACCGTCAAAACCGGCCTCCTCGACCCACTTGCGGATTTGCGCTATCTTGATACAGCCTTCGCCCATAAGCCCGCGATCATTGAGAATGTCGCGCGTTGGCGTGCGCCAGTCGCAGACGTGAAACGAAAAGATGGATTTGCCGGCGCGCGCGATTTCGCTTTGAACGTAGGGGTCCCACCAGACGTGATACACATCAACGGTCACACCCACCCAAGGACTCCGCAGCGCAGCGGCCATGTTGTTGGCCTGTTCGAGCGTAGAGACCGCGGAGCGGTCGTCGGCGTACATCGGGTGCAGCGGTTCGATGCCAAGCTTCACCTGCGCCTGTTGTGCGTGGTCGAGCACGGTCGCGATGCCGTCGAGTATTTGCTTGCGCGCCTCGGCGAGCGGCATGCCCGGCACCGCGCCGCAGACGAGCACGACGAGCGGCGCCCCAATCGCGTACGCTTCGTCGATGGCGCGTTTGTTGTCCTCGATGGCGAGCTGCCGTTTTGCGTGGGTCACACCCGGGAAGAATCCGCCGCGGCACAGACTCACGACTTTCAATTCGGACTCGCGCAGCATCCGCCCCGCTTCTTCCATGCCGACAGGTTCGATATGCTGCCGCCACACCGTAATCGCAGGCACGCCCGCACGCACGAAGCCGTCGATAGCCTCGCGCAACGACCACGGTTTGGTGGTCATGGTGTGAATGCAGAGGCGCGAAAGGTTTGGCATGGCTCAACGGTACGCAATTCGCCGCGTACGGTCAACGTGTAGAATCAATATCTAATTCCGCGATTTTGCCTCGTCCATCAGCTTCACAAATCGCTCGAAGAGGTAACGGCTGTCGTGCGGGCCGGGGGACGATTCAGGGTGGTACTGCACGCTGAAAATCGGCAGTTCCTTATGCTCCATCCCTTCGACGGAACCGTCGTTGAGGTTGATGTGCGTCACGCGCACCTTGCTTTCGTCGAGCGATTTTGGATCAACGGCGAAGCCGTGGTTCTGCGCGCTGATCTCGACCGCGCCGGTGTCGTGATTGAGCACGGGTTGGTTGCCGCCGCGGTGCCCGAACTTCAGTTTGTAGGTGGTGCCTCCGAACGCGTGGCCCAGAATCTGGTGCCCGAGGCAAATTCCAAAGATTGGTTTCACAGGCATGAGCGCCTGGACCGTCGGGTAGATGTAGGGTAGCGCGGCCGGATCGCCAGGGCCGTTCGATAGAAAGATGCCGTCCGGTTTTTGCGCGAGCGTTTGTTCCGCGGTCGCGGTTGCCGGCATGACAACGACGTTGCAGCCGTGCGCCTCGAGCAGACGGAGTATGTTGTACTTGATGCCATAGTCGAATGCCACGACGCGGTACTTGCCTTTGAACGCCGGGTTCCACTCGTATGGCTCGGTGACGCTCACGGCCTTGACGTAATCGCTGCCCGCCATGTCCTGCGAATCGATCGCCTTTTGCACCAGGCTGTCATGATCGAAATCGATCGTGCTCAACACCGACTTTTTCGCGCCGTGCGTGCGCAGGAACTTGGTGATCTTGCGCGTGTCCACGCCGTCGATCGCGACAATGCTATGTTCGCGCAGATACTCGGGAAGCGTCTGCCTCGCACGCCAGTTGCTTGGCGTGTGGCAACACTCGCGCATGACAAACCCTTCGACGAACGGCTTGCGCGACTCGACGTCTTCGGGATTCACGCCATAATTGCCGATGAGCGGATACGTCATCGTGACAATCTGCCCCGCGTAGGAAGGGTCGGTGAGGATTTCCTGGTAGCCGGTCATGCTCGTATTGAACACGAGCTCGCCGTAGGATTCGCCCTCTGCGCCGACGGCGTTCCCCTCGTACACGTCCCCTGTTTCCAGTGCCAATACCGCTTTCAAGTGCAAATCTCCCGAAGATTGCTCAATCCAAAATTAAAATATCATAGCGAAAATAGAGCGGCGGACACAAAGGTGCGAGGCGGCAGATTGCATCGCCGCGGCCGGAGGAGAATTGAATCAGCGGCGCCGGGGCCCGCGACGCCGCTGGTGATGGCGCTTTCGCCGCGAAGTGTTCCTGCCCGAATCTTGCTGGGGGGTAGCTTCGGGCGAGTCGACCGGCACGAACCGGGCTTTCGCATCCGTTGCAGCAACGAAACTCTCGCAACGCGGGCACTTCGATATTTCCTCGTCCGATTCGTCGAGATAGGTGTACCCGCAAAACGTACAGCGCCAAAGGAATTGCTTACCGAGATACTGCTGCGGACGCCGCACGGAGATTTCGGTATACGACCAGATAAAAAGACCAATCGCCCCGAGAATCCCGGAGTACAATACCAGCGCCCACTTGAGTTCGATCTCAATCATGGCGCAGATTCCGGCGCAACAATCAGCAAGCCCACCTGGTCGCCGGCCGACGATTCCTCGAGCGGAGCGAACCGCAATTGAAGCAGCGACTCGGCAAGTCGCGCGAGCATCTCGTCGCCCGCGGGCGGCGCCGCGAGCACAACGTTTCCGGCCGCGTTCGCTTTGAATGGTACCGACATGGGGCGCCTCACAGCTTTCGCGTCAAGGCCCCAAAACGCGTCTACCGACGGCGGTAACATCAATTCTCTGTCATGAGGTTCGCCGGTCCACTCGACGTAGATGGCAATGCCTTCCGCTGGCCGCGCGATGGGTGTTGGCCGGGGGCGGGTCCCTTCCTCGTCGAACACCGATTCAAACGGCGTATAGATGCGAAGTCGATCGCCGATTCGCCCAAGCTGTCCGATGGATTGTGCCCACAAGTCGCGCTCTGGCTCCGGTTCGAACGCAGACCGCGCCTGTAAACTGGACGCGATCATGTCCCAGCGTTCAAGTTGCGCCGGGTCCAATGTGGGCACGGCAATGGTCGGGAGTTCCTCCGCCTTCGCAACGCGTGGCGCGCCGAGAGTCAGTTCCGGCTGCGGAGGTTGCGGTAAGGTCAGATCGCTCTCGGGCATCGGCACATCGAGACGTGGGACCTTCAGCGGTTCGACTAAACCTGCCAGGGTTAGCGGATTGGACTGCCGGTATTTGATTTCAAGCTGGGCGTATCTCGGGCGGTTCACCGGCACCCACACGTAAATGGAAAACAGCGTGACCATTGAAACATGAACGAGGAAGGATACGGCCAACGTCGTCATCAGTATGCGATCGCGGAACATGGGGCAGTACTACTCCGGCGCCTTTGGCGGCTCCGTCTCGATTGCATAATACCGCACGTCCGCCTTGGACGCGATTCCAAGTACCGTGATCAGCCGTCCGGCTTCGATGCGCGCATCCGGGCGTATCAGCACGCGCGCGTCCGGACGCTGGCGGACCTCTTCGCCCAGCCGCTCGGTGAGCGCGTCCCACGTCTGAATCTCGTCGGTGTTGACGTAGATACGGCCTTTTCCGTCCGGCCCGCCCTCGCCAACCTGGAGCGTAACGGAAAGGTCCTGCGCCTCGAACTGGCTTGTACCTTCCGCGACCGGGGCCTGGATTTGAATAGAACTCTGCACGACAAATGTGGACGAAATGATAAAGAAGACGAGTAGGTTCAACATCACCGTGACCAGCGGGGTCAGGTCGAATCCCGCCTTGATCGTGTGTCGGCGCTTGCCCGGTTCGCGAAACGTCATAACTGGTCCAGTTCCACTAACGTTCGTCTTCGTCGCGTGCGATTAGATCGACGAGATCGGACGAGTTAACCTCCATCTCGAGCACGAGGTTGTCCACCCGCGACACGAGATAGTTGTATGCAATGAGGCTCGGAATCGCGACCGTGAGGCCCGCGGCGGTCGTAACGAGTGCATTGCCGATGCCTTCGGCAAGATCGCCGGGGATGACCTGGCCGGCCTTGTGCAGGATCACGGAAAGACATTTGATCATTCCCATCACGGTGCCGAGCAATCCGAGCAACGGCGCAACGCTCGTGATCGTGGCGAGTGCGCCGAGGTAGCGTTCGAGGCGCGGCACCTCGAGGCGCCCCGCACTTTCCATCGCCTCGCGAATGTCGGCCTTCGGCCGGTCGTGTTTGAGCACGCCCGCTTTCACCACGCGCGCGACCGGTGTGTCCGACTCGTCGCATAACGTCAACGCTTCCTGGATACGCCGCTGCCGAAGTATCGAGCGCATTGCGTCCACGAATTCGCGCATGCCCGTTTGCGCGCGCCGCAACCGCCACAGCCGCTCGAGCGTGATCGCCAGAGCCACAATCGAACACACCATGATGGGCCACATCAGAATGCCGCCCAACTGGATAAACTGCATCAGGTCGTAGGGTTCGTTGTCCAAACCGGGTTCCTTTCCGCTGTTGCACGCCATGGTAATCGCGCGCGCGGGCGTAGTCGAATTCGACGTGGGGGAGGGCGGGGCTAAGCCCGCGATGCGAGATACTGCGCGGCGCGGGCCGCGAACATCCTTTCGCTGTCGTACGTCAAGATGCGTTCGGCATGCGCGAGGTCCTTTGCCCACTTGACGGAGAACAACGCCTCCTCCGAATCCGGATCGACCTCCGGGCCGCGCCATTCGGACGAAGTCAGGTACATGAGAAAATAGTGCTCGGCGCGCACGTAGTGTTTGCCTTTGAAGTCGTATTCAACGCGGTGTTCGCCGAGGTCCGCGGCAATTTCAAGGCAACAGTACCCCGACTCTTCACAGGTTTCGCGAATGGCCGCCTGCTCGTCCGTCTCCCCGTCGTCAATGTGCCCCTTCGGCAGACGCACCTCGTGAATGGATTTGCCGTCGCGCTCGACATCGCGTTCGATCAACAACACCTTGCCGTTGGAATCCAATACGACGCCACCGGCGGCGCGGTAGCGCTTCGCCTTCACGGCGCGATGGCCGGCGTCGAGTTTGCGTCCTGCATCGCTTTCGGAATCGTTGCGATGCAGACGTTCGGATCGCCCAGCTTGTACGATGTGAAAATGACCTGCTGGCCCTGGCGATCCCAACCCACGTGCGGGTGATCGCCCTTGCCGTAAGAGCGGTGCCCGGTAGTCAGCACGATAGGCCGTGCATTTTTCCCTTCAATTACCGTGATATCGCCGTGCCAATTGTCGGCAACCACCCACCGGCCGTCGTCGCTGCCCGCGCAGTGCCAATAGTTCTCCTTGGCCACTTCTTCATCAGTTCCATTGGGCCACCAGCTACCTGCGGCCAGAATGCGGGTCACGCCCGTCTTCACGTCCACGACCTTGACGTGCGCGTCCTCTGCCGGCTTGGGGTGCGTGCCGCCGCAAAACACGATCTGATCGTTTACCCACCAATGCTCGTGCGTCACGAGCTCGTCGCGCAGTTGATCGTACGGCGCGGTAACGGTCCCGGTGTCGATGTCCAGCACGTTGATGCGCGGATAGAACCCGGCGAAGCTCAACAGATTCGGGCTCGTGTGGCTCCACTGCACGTGCGACATATACTGCGGCGGAGTAGGCACCCGGTACGCTTCCTTCGTATCGCCCGTAGCGTGATCGATGACATATATGACCGCCAAGTCGCTCCCGTCCGTCCCCAAGCGGCCAATGGCGAGCTTCGTGCCGTTGCTGTTTTCGTTCAGTGCGCTCGATCCGCTGCACGGGGGCAACGAGCAAATCGTCCGCTCGCCGGCAGTTACCTGCGAGCGCTTCCGCTTCGGGTTCTTAGCCGGCACAATCGTGATGTGCAGTTCGATCACGTCGTTGCCGCGCAATGCGAATACGCTGTTCTTGTTCAACGCGGCCGTTGCCGCGCCGACGCCACCCGACGGCGTGGCGATGCGGAACAACTCGCCCGTCGCCACAATGTACCCCATCAAGCCGCCCTGCTCGCGCGCCGAGTAGAAAATAATGAACGAACCGTCCGAGGACCAGGATCGCTCGTGGAAGTAGAGGTTGGTGTCCGCCGCGGCGTCCGTAGTCAGGTAGGTCAATTGCGCCGCAGTGCCGCTGTCCGTTTCCTGCTTCGATTCGTTCGGGAAAACGTCGAGCGCGAAACGCGTTGATTCCACGGCATGGACTGCGGTCGAGAGCACCAGGGAGGCTGTAATCGCGGAAAGAGCGGACGTAAAGACACTATTCTTCTTCGGCATTGTTCATCTCCAACGCGGGCGGCGGGGGAAGACCGGCGGCGAGTTTATACAAACGATCACGCGCTACTGCGCTGCGGGAGCACCCTCGGTGGACGCACCTTCCTCGGCGGGTGCGGCGCCCTCGGCGGGCGCCGGCGCGTCGTCAGCCGGTGCGGGCGCCGGAACGCCATTTCCCGGCAACGGAATCGCGACGACATCCGCCTGCGTTTCGTATTCGCCGAAAAAACCGCTGCAATTGATCTCGCCGGTCGACCGAATTTGACCGTAGCCGGCGGCGTCCGCAAACGAACCATCCGAATGCAATACGCCAATATTCAACGCTTGAAACATCGTATCGGACGTCCGCTGCGCCGAACCGCGAATCTGGGTGCCGCCGGCGAGGAGGGCGACGAAATAGGCGGTGTCGCCGTCAACCCGAACGATCGCCGAGCCAAGCGGACTCGCCGCCGATTGGGTGGACCGCTTCAGCACATACCGGCCGTCAAGCGACGCCAACGGCATTCCCGGCGGGACCATGCCCGCTTCCTCAATCGTCACCGCCTGCTCAGACAGCGTTGCGGCGAGTTCTTCGTACCGCCCAACACCGGGACCGTCCCAAAACGTTTGCGGCGCAACCACCGTTTCGCCGCTGGCCTCGGCGCTTTGCACACCGCTCAAAAGCCATGATTCGATGGTGGAAACGTTCAATGCCACCCACAGCACGGCGCAGATTCCGAATACGATCACGACACCGCGCAGGATGTTGAATATGTTTACCTTCGGTTCAGCCGCCGCGACGGGGCCCGCTTTCAACCGGCGCGCGCGCTGGTCGCGCAAATTGTTGCCGCAGGTCTTGCACAGCAAGGTTCCTTCGGGGTTTACGTTACCGCAGGCCTCGCAGACTGCATCCGCGTCCAGATGCTCGACCTCGTGGTGTTCGTGAGGATTCCCTTGCATCAGCCCGTTCCCTCCCGCGTTGATTTTGGCATAGTTCGCGGGTCGAGTCCAGAAAATTTCCAGTGTTCGATTGACAAGACCGCCCTACGGCACCAGGTCACGGGATTTTCGGCAACGTGGGGTGGGCAAGCAGCGAGGTGCGAAATCTGTCAGAGTAACGCCGCGTAGCGCTCGAACTCGGCGCGCGCGATCGCTTCCGCGTGAAGTTCCGTTTCAACGCGCTGCTTGGCCGCCGCACCCATCTGCGTCCGAAGTGCGGCGTCGGCAAGCAACCGATTGATCGCGGACGCCAATGCCTCGGGGTTCCGGGGTGGCACGTTCAGGCCGGTGGTCCCGTGCTGGTTCACGAACTCGACGCCGGTCCCGAGCGTCGTCGCCACCACCGGCTTTCCCGCGGCGTGGGCTTCGAGCATGGCAATGCCGTAGGCCTCGCTGCGCGCGACGGATGGAAACGCGAACACCTCGCACGCGTGAAGGTGGGCCACGAGCGCTTCGTGCGGCAATGCACCTGGAAACGCAATGGTTGCGCCCAGGTCGCGCGCCAGCGCCATGCACCGCGCGCGCTCCGGACCATCTCCCGCAATGACCACAGGCGCCGCAATGTGTTTTGCGGCGCGGACGAGATACTCGATGCCCTTGTAATACCGGTGGCGCCCGCTGAACAGGACAAATCGGCCGCCATATCGCGCTCGCGTCTCTTCGATGGTGTCATACGGTGGCACGGCGAACTCGTCAGGCAGGATGCCCAGCGGTACAACGGCGCACTTGTGCCGATAACGCTGCAACGTCGGCGATGTATCGAGATACTGCGGGCTTGCCACAAGGATGAGATCGGCGCGATCGAGAAACCGACGTTGAATCGGCGCATAAACCCGCATCGCGGTCGCCTGCCGCACGATGTCGCTCTGGTATCGAAGAACGAGCTTTGCCTTAGGCCGCGCCGCCAGCCACGCAATCTCCGCCGTCGGATTCGGAACGTGCAACACCGCAATATCGGTGGTCAGACGCGCCATGTGCCGCACAAACATCGGAGAAACCGGCGCGCTTTGGAAGCGGCCAAACTCGCCTACCTCTGTGACCCGCGTTCCCTCGCGATCGATAACGTGCGTGCGCCAGGTACGGCTGCACGTCATTGCCTCGACTTCCGCCCACTGCCGCTGAAACCAGCACATCAGCGCCATGTGGTGCTCCATCCCGCCGTGCACGGGCGGGTCGAAATCTTTGTAGACGTGAACGATTTTCATGGGGAGGATTTTGGATTTTGGATTGAAGACGGGGGAGACGCAAGGGCGACGCGTGACTGCCGAGTTCCACGATTTTCGAACTTGGTTTTTGGATTCAATACTTGGGAGATCCAATCGAAGCACCTGTTTGGCCCCAGTTTAGCGGGAAGGAATCCCGCGCGCGGCATCGGCTCGAATAGACGCTGACAGCAGAGCGGGGAGGCGCACATGCCAGGGCCGGGATGAGAGGGATGCAACAAGACCGCGACTGTTAGCGCGCGCCGAACGTTTACGCGCGAGCGGTCTGTCCACGTCTTCGAATCCGAAATCCGAAATCCAAAATCCAAAATTCCTACCCCTTCTCCGCGACCGATCGGTACACGCGCAACGCGCCCTCGGCCGTCTTTGTCCACGAAAGCTGCGTGGCACGGATTCTTCCCTTTGCGATGCAATCCGCACGCAACACCGCATCTTGGAGTAATCGGCGCAGTCCATCCGCAATAGACTCGACGCTTAGCGGATCGACGAGCATTGCCGCGCCTCCGGCGACTTCCGGCATGCTCGAATTGTTCGACGTGAGCACGGGTACGCCGCAGGCCATGCCCTCCTGAATTGCGTTGCCGAAGCCTTCGTACAGGCTGGGCAGCGAGACGAGGTCTGCCGCACTGATGACCGAGGGCAGGTCCTCGTCTACGATGAACCCCGGGAAATGGATTCGCGAGCGGTGCAGGGACCGGTCTGCGCAATCCATGATGGCGCGGGTCTTCCAGCCGATACGCCCCGCAACAACAAGATCGCAATCGGTACTGTCCGCAATGGACAACCACGCCTGAATCAGCCTCTCGAGGTTCTTTCGCGGTTCGATGGTGCCGTAATAGAGAACGTACCGGTTGGGCAGCCCGTATCTCACGCGTGCGGCTGATTTCTCCAATTCTGTCGCCGGCGCGAACCGCTCGTCCGCGCCCTGGTTTACGACCTCGATGCGATCGGCGGGAACCTTCAGTATTTCGATGATGTCGTTCATGGTCGATTGCGATACCGCGATGATCCGTGCGGCGTGGCGCGCGGATTTCGCAACCGCCCAGCGGTAATAAAGCGCGCGCTCGTAGCGGTACCACTCGGGGTGCAGGAAGAACGTCATGTCGTGAATGGTGACGACCATATTGCGAAGCGGAAACACGCATCCCACATTTGCGGGATAATGCACTACGTCCACGTCCAGCGCGCGAATGTCCGCGCGAACACCCCATTGATCGTAACGCAGCCGCGCGGCGGGGCCGGCGTAACCCCGTTCGATGAATTGGGCGTTGGACGCGCGGCCTTCTGTTGGCGCCGCGAAATCTCTCGGCCACGCAAAGATTACTTCATCGGGGTCGGCAAGTTTGGCCAGGCGCTGCG
Source organism: Candidatus Hydrogenedentota bacterium (assembly GCA_013359265.1). Taxonomy (NCBI): domain Bacteria; kingdom Pseudomonadati; phylum Candidatus Hydrogenedentota; species Candidatus Hydrogenedentota bacterium. The sequence continues at coordinate 98,275 of JABWCD010000009.1, read as the reverse complement.
CAAGTTGCACGACATACACGCCCGTACCGCTTCGGTTATTGGCTTGGAGCGCATTGACAAGGACCCTCATCCACACACGCTCCGGTAAATTGCGGCGGTTTTCTCAGCCGTTTTTTCCCACGAGAACTTCGCGGCCTGCGCAAATCCGCGCTGACGCATTTGTTCGCGCAACAGCGGATCCGATAGTACGCGGCGCATCGCGTTCGCGATGCTGTCCACGTCGTTGGCATCGCAGTATTCGGCGGCGTCGCCGGCGACTTCGGGCAGGGACGAATTGTCCGCGGTGATTACGGGGCAACCGCATGCCATTGCTTCGAGAATAGGTAATCCAAAACCTTCATAAGAAGATGGAAAGACGAATGCATCGGCGGCGCTATACAGTGATGGAAGGTCTTTTTGATCAACGTACTCGAGGTGTTTGATTCTTGAATGCATAAGCGACAGCCACGAATCAGGAGACTCAGCGACCGCCTGAGCACTGGCCGGCCAAACGGTATCCGCGTCCATGGCCAATTCAACTACAGACTCGTATGCGTCCTTGTCGTACCACCCATAACTCCCCACAAGAACCAGCGTGTGCGGAAACTCGTCCATTATGCGAAGGAACGCTTTCATTAAGCCGTGGACATTTTTCCTCGGCTCAATTGTGCCTACGAATAAAATATACGGATCGTTAAGCCCGTACGGTTTGCGCGCGATTTCGATCGGAACAGGTTTCATTGAAGCGTCGGTGGCTAGGAGGACCGTATGCACGCGTTCCTGCGGTATCCCCAGCAAGTTGATAATGTCTTGCCTCGTGCTTTCGGAATCGGCAATGACGGCGTCAGCTTCCCGCGCAAAGCCTTCGACTCTTGAAGAGAACGGCCCGACAATCTTGGGACTGCAAAGTTCGGGATGCTTCTTGAATGTAATGTCGTGGATTGTGAGGACGCGTTTCGCGCGCCTTACTGGAGGCAAAAAATAGTTGGTTGCATGGTAGAGGTCCACGCCCCCGAGCAGTGAATCGACCGAAGGCGCGCCGAACGTCGACCAGACTTTATACATCGCACGTGTGGGAATAGGCAGGCGCCGGTGCGGCAAACGCCGCCCAATCGCCTTCAGGTCGAGGCTGCGCGCCTGCGCTGCAAAGCCGGTTACGTCGAGCCCCTCGATTTCCAGCAGCGCCTTCAGCAGGTGCAGACAGTAGTTGCCCACCCCGCTGCGGGCGTGGGTGATAGGGCCGATATCAAAGCCGACGCGCATCGAGTCGAGCGTAACAGGGGGGTCTGGGGGAGTCAAGAAGGACCCCCTCGATTCGCCGCCCGCCGTCCACGCTTAACCATAGTGATCACAGGGCTTTATATGTCCCGCAAATCCCATGCGGCCGATGCCGGGTTCGCTTGACAGCGGGTTAGGCCTATGGTACACTCCGGTAGATTGTTAGCACTCTTGTGTGCTGAGTGCCAAGTTGGAGCGTGAACCGTGCGCCAGGACGCCGATCTGTCCGAACGCGAAAACCTGATCCTCCAAGCTGCCGTCCACAGCTATATTACGACGGCGGAGCCGGTCGGGTCTCGCGCCATCGTGAAGCGGTTCGGCATCGATTTGAGCGCCGCGACGGTGCGCAACGTGATGGCCGACCTCGAAGAGGCCGGCTATTTACAGCAATTGCACACCAGCTCCGGGCGGGTGCCGACCGACCTGGGCTACCGGTATTACGTCGACTACTTGATGCGCGTACAGGAGCTGACGCTCCAGGAACGCGCGCGCATCGAATCGGAATTGACCGCGCGGCTGAACGACGCGGACGAGGTCATGCGGCAGACGAGCCACCTGCTTGCGCTGCTGTCGCACCAGACCGGCATTGTCGAGTCTCCGGACGAAGGCGATGCGCAGGTAAACCGGATTGAAGTGGTCCCGTTGACTCCGTCGCGGGTCGCCGTGCTGATTGCGGACAACGTGGGCCGTGTGCGAACGCACATGGTGTCCCTCGAGCCCAGCATCGAATCGGCGCTCGTGCCGAGGTTGAGCGCGTTCTTGAACGAGAACTTCCGCGGCGTGCCGGTGGATCGATTGATGACCTCGGTGCAAACGCGGCTGCGGATGTTTCTGGACGAGCAGCGGCTGCTCGCCGAAGAGGCGTTGCGCGTGTTGCAACTGCTTCCGGCGAACCGGCCGGGAACGTTGTACCTCGAAGGCGCCACGCAGCTCTTCGAGCAGCCCGAGTTCCGCGACGTGGACCGCGCGCGCGAAGTCTTCGTCCTGCTGGACGAGAAAGAGCGGTTGCTGGAGATTCTGAGGTCCGCCGTCATGCAGGGCGAGTCGCCCCGCACAACGGTTGTGATCGGGCGGGAGGCCCCAGGCGATGGCGTCGAGGGAATCAGCCTCGTCGCCGCGCCGTACCTCGTCGGTACGAAGAAGGTCGGAATGATCGGGGTCCTTGGCCCACGCCGGATGGCGTACCCGAAGGTGACCGCGCTCGTGGATTACACGGCCGGATTGTTGAGCCGATTGTTAACGCGGCTGGCGACATAGCGCCGGCCGCTATCGAGAAGTTGAAGAACAGGCCAAGCGCGAAGTGAGTAGATGCGTTTACGAATGAAGAAGTCGCACGAAGAAAAGACCGAACTCGAAAAACGTTTGGAAGCGGAGGTCGCGGCGGAAGAAGCGGCCGCGGTGGAGTCGGCTGCGCCTTCCGTGGAAACCGAGCCCGCGCCGGAGCCGGCGATTGACGTCGATGCGCTCGTTCGCGAGCGCGCCGCGTTGGCGGACCAAGTGCTCCGCATGCGCGCGGAGTTCGACAACTATCGCAAGCGCATGGCGCGCGACGCGGACCGCGTGCGTCAGCAGGCCGCCGAAGCGCTGATTCGCGATCTGCTTCCCGTGGTGGACCACTTGGAGTTGGCGATGAAGCACCGCGACGGCGGGCCGGACGCCCTGGCCGAAGGCGTTGGCATGGTCTTGCGCCAGTTTCACGACGTGCTCGTCCGGCACGGCGTGGAACCGATCACGGCGGCAGGCGAACCGTTCAACCCGGAGGTGCACGAGGCCGTGACACAGCGCGAGTCGGACGACGTGCCCGCGCAGGCCGTCATCGAAGAGTTTCAGAAAGGTTACAAGCTCGGGCAGATGGTCCTGCGGCCGGCCAAGGTCGTCGTGTCGCTTGGTACTCCCGGACAGGACGAGGCGGTTGAAGACGCAGCCGCGGTCGAAGAAACTTTGGAACAAAGTTGAGTAACGAATACGAACACGATTCGGGCGGGGCGACGCCCTGTCCGCGCCGGTACGGCTACTCGAATCTACGATAACGAAAGAACTTGCGGAAGACGGGCTACGCGCCGCGAGATGGAGGAACGGATAACATGGGCAAAGTGATAGGGATCGACTTGGGCACGACGAACTCGTGCGTTGCCGTAATGGAAGGCGGCGAACCCACCGTCATCGCGAATACGGAAGGCGCGCGCACGACGCCGTCGGTGGTTGCGTTTACGAAAGACGGCGACCGCCTTGTTGGCGCCGTGGCGAAGCGCCAGGCGATCACGAACCCGCAGAATACGGTCTTTTCAATCAAGCGCTTCATGGGCCGGCGTCACGAGGAAGTGACGACGGAAGAGAAGCTTGTGCCGTATAAAGTGACCGGCGCGCCCGGCGGCGATTGCCAGGTTGAAGTGCAGGGCAAATCGTTCCGTCCGCCCGAGATTTCCGCGATCATTCTGCGCAAGATGAAGGAAACCGCCGAAAACTATCTCGGCGAGCCCGTGACGCAGGCGGTCATCACCGTACCCGCATACTTCAATGACTCGCAGCGCCAGGCGACGAAAGACGCCGGCAAAATCGCGGGCCTCGAAGTGCTGCGCATCATCAACGAACCCACGGCCGCGGCGCTCGCCTATGGTCTCGATCGCAAGAAGAACGAGAAGGTCGCCGTGTACGACCTTGGCGGCGGCACCTTCGATATCTCGATCCTCGCGATCGGCGACGACAGCTTCGAAGTGATGAGCACGAACGGCGACACGCACCTCGGCGGCGACGATTTCGACCAGCGCGTGATTGACTGGATCGCTGACGAGTTCCTGCGCGATCAGGGCATCGATCTGCGCAAGGACCCAATGGCGCTGCAACGCCTCAAGGAAGCCGCGGAAAAGGCAAAGTGCGAATTGTCGAGCACGAAGCAAACCGACATAAACCTGCCGTTCATCACGGCGGATGCGTCGGGACCGAAGCACCTGAATTACACGCTGACCCGCTCAAAGCTCGAACAACTCTGCGACGATCTGCTTCAGCGCTCGAAGGCGCCCTGCTACCGCGCCATCGAAGACGCGGGACTCAAAGCGAGTGACATAGACGAGGTCATTCTCGTCGGCGGCATGACGCGCATGCCCGCGGTCGGCGAAATGGTCAAGAGCATCTTCAACAAGGAGCCCCACCGCGGCGTGAACCCCGACGAAGTCGTCGCGGTTGGCGCGGCGATCCAGGCGGGCGTGCTCGCGGGCGAAGTGAAGGACGTGCTCCTGCTCGACGTGACGCCGCTGTCGCTCGGCATCGAAACGCTCGGCGGCATCTGCACAAAACTGATCGAGCGCAACACGACCATCCCCGTCACGAAACGGCAAATCTTCTCGACCGCGGCCGACGGCCAGACCGCGGTGACAATTCACGTGTTGCAGGGCGAGCGCGAACTCGCCGCGCACAACCGCACGCTGGGCCGTTTTGACCTCATCGGCATTCCCGCGGCCCCGCGCGGCATTCCGCAGATCGAAGTCACCTTCGATATCGACGCGAACGGCATTGTGCACGTCTCCGCGAAAGACCTCGGCACGGGTAAGGAACAGAAGATTCGGATCGAATCTTCGAGCGGCCTGTCCGAATCCGACATCGACAAGATGCTGAAGGACGCGGAGTCGCACGCGGCGGAAGACGCCGAACGCAAGAAGGGCATCGAAATCCGCAACAACGCCGACTCGATGGTCTACTCGACCGAAAAGACGCTCAAAGAAAACGCGGACAAGATCAGCGCCGAGGACAAGTCGGCGATCGAAGCCGCGATCGCCGAACTGAAATCGGCGCTCGCGGGAACGGACAACTCGGCCATCGAGTCCGCGATGCAAAAGCTCACGCAGGCCTCGCACAAGATGGCGGAGGCCATGTACGCGCACGCCGCGCAAGCGGGCGCCGGCGCGGCTGCCGGCGCCGGTTCCGAAGGCGCTGGCGGCGCGGAGTCGCCGGGCACGGCAGGCGAAGGTCCTATCGACGCGGACTTCACCGTCGAAGACGACAAGAAGGATTAATCATCGCCACGCTCTGTTGGACGCGCACGCAGCAGAAGGTGATAGAGTATGCCCATGGCAAGACAGCGTGACTATTACGACATCCTCGGTGTCCCGCGTGAAGCGAGCGCCGAGGACATTCGTAAGGCCTATCTGAAACTCGCGCATAAGTTTCACCCGGACAAAACCGGCGGCGACAAAGCGGCCGAGGACAAACTAAAAGAAATCAACCAGGCCTACGACGTCCTCAAGAACAAGGACAAGCGCGCGAAGTACGACCAGTTCGGCCACATGGGCGAACAGATGGGTGGCGCGGAAGGCTTCGGCGGTTTTGGAGGGTTCGGCGGCGCGGGCGCGCAAGGGTTCGAGGCGCCGTTCGACGAGTTTTTCGACGTGCTCTTCGGCCGGTCCAGCGGCGGCGGACGCGGCAGGCGCACGGCCGCGCGCGCGGGCGCCGACCTCGAGTACCGCCTGGGAATTTCCCTGCGCGAGGCGGCGTCCGGCACGAAGAAAAAAGTAAAATTCCAGCGGCGCGAAGTGTGCAGCGATTGCAGCGGCACGGGCGCGCAAGCAGGCACGCAGCCGCAGGCCTGCGCGGACTGCCAGGGCACCGGCCAGGTTCGCCGCGCCCAAGGTTTTTTCAGCATCACGCAAACCTGCGGACGCTGCCGCGGCACGGGCCGCATCATCACCAAACCGTGCACGCGCTGCTCAGGCACGGGCCGCTACCGTGCCGAACGCGAACTGTCCGTCGACCTGCCCGGCGGCGTCGATACCGGATCGCGTCTGCGCCTCGCCGGCGAAGGCGAACCCGGCGAACACGGCGGGCCGCGCGGCGATCTGTACATCTACGTCGAAGTCGAGCCGGACGATATCTTCATGCGCGACGGCAACGATGTCGTCTGCGAGATTCCAGTGAGCTTTGTTCAGGCGATCATCGGCGACAAAATCAAAGTGCCGACCTTGACCGGCGACGCGGAATTGAAGGTTCCGCCCGGCACGCAACCGGGTACCCTGTTCCGCCTGCGCGGCATGGGCATCAAAGACCTGCGCGGCTACCACAAGGGCGATCAAATCGTCCGCGTACAGGTCGAAATCCCCACGCGTATCTCGCGCGAACAGCGCGAACTCGTCGAGCGCTTCGCCCAACTCAGCAACGAAAAAACCTATCCGCTCTACCAGCGGTTCGTCGAGAAGCTGAAAAAATCGTTGGGCGGGTAATCGCGTTCGTGGGGGCAAGAGGACCCAAGAGACCCAAAAGACAACAGGACACATCCGGCATAAAGGTCGTTCGCCTTCAGCCCCCCGTTACGTCCTTTGCGTCATTTAGGTCCTTGATGTCCTTTAGTCTCGGGTACTTTTCGATCAAGCACTCGGGTATTTCCTCGACCCCTTGCCCCAACCCGTGCTTCAACTCAAACGCATTCACCACCGCCTGCCCCGCGAAGTGGTTGTTGGTGACGACGTAGATGTCCTGCGCGAGTTTGCGCATGCGCTGGACGACGGCAAGCCATTCCTTTAGCTCGTTGCGCGTGTACAGGTAATTGTAGCGGTCATCGCGCGAGGCGTCCTCGCGGAACCAGTCCGCGGCATTTCGCCCGTGCAGCCGCACATAGCCCACGCGCGCGGTGACGTAATCGGTAACGCCGATCGAATTCTGAAACAGCGGCTGATCGATGTTGCAGAACGCCACGCGCCGGTCCGCGAGCGCCTCGAACACTTCGGGCCGGTTCCACGAATTATGGCGAATCTCCAGCGCCATCGGATACTCCGCGAACGCTTCCAACACCCGCGCGAGCCATTGCCGGTTTTCCGGCGTGCGCTTGAAACTCCACGGAAACTGCACGAGCAGCGCGCCGAACTTACCCGCCTCGACGCAGGGCGCAATACCGTCGCGAAACTGCCGCAGCTCGCTCACACTCGGCCATTCGTCTCGGTGGTGCGTGAACCGCTCCCAGAGTTTGTACGTGAACATGAAGCGCGGGTTCGCGCTCACTTTGTTCACCCACGCCTCGCTGTGCGCCGCGCTCGGCGGACGGTAGAACGACATATTCACCTCGACGGTGTCGAAGTAGCGGCTGAGGAATTCGAGCGGGTGCAGCGATCGCGGTTTGTCCGGCGGATAGACGACACCTTTCCAGTCGTCGTACGACCAACCCGCGGGGCCGACGCGTACGCTAGACGATTCGCTCGACAACGACCAGCCCCATCACGTTCAGGAGTTCACGATAGTCCGGGTTCGATTTCACTTCCTGATTGTAGAAGTCGGTGACGCCTTCCCAAGCGCCGATATCGTGGAACGCGATAAGCCCGCCCTGAATTACATGCGGCGACCACAAATCGAAATCGCGCTTGGACGCTTCGTACGAGTGATCGGCATCGATGAACAGCAGACGAATGGGCTTGTTCCAAGCCGCCGCCGCGTCCTCCGACTTCGCCACGATGGTCTCGACGTGATCCGCGACGCCCAGAAACGACGTGTTACGCTTGAACGCTTCGAGCGTTGACCCCGAATTTACGATGTCGTGGTCCTCGTTCTCCATACCTTTCTGATGCTCGGGAGAACCTGTGAACGAATCGATGGCGTAGACCTTTTCGCGGCAAGCCCTCATCGCTCCTTTCGCAAGCCAGCATGTCGATTTGCCTTTGAAACTGCCGATCTCGACGATCGCGCCGAGCCCCGGACCCTGTTCCGCAAGCACCATGAGCGTGTAGCCCTGAATGTCGGAGAGCCAGCCCTCGAGTTGCGAAATGGCGACGGTATGTTCGTGAAACTCGAAGACCGTTCGCAGCCGGTACATGATAGCGTCGTTCAGCATGCGCCGCGTCCTCGATCGGGATGCTAGGCGAGAATTTCGCTGACGATTGAGCCGGAAACGTCCGTCAAGCGGAAGTCGCGCCCCTTAAAGCGGTAGGTAAGTTCGGTATGTTCGAGGCCGAGCAGGTGCAAGATCGTCGCCTGCAAATCGTGTACGTGAATCGGCCGCTCTGCGATGTGGAACCCGAGATCGTCCGTCGCGCCGATTGTTTGTCCCGTGCGCACGCCCGCGCCCGCCAACCACATGGTGAACGCTTGCGGATGGTGATCGCGCCCCATGCTGCGGCCCAGCGCCGCGCTCGATTCGACCATTGGCGTGCGCCCGAATTCGCCGCCCCAGATCACCAGTGTGTCGTCGAGCATGCCGCGCCGCTTGAGATCGATCAGCAGCGCCGCGGACGCCTGGTCCGTCGCGCCGCATTGGCCCTTGAGTCCGCCCGCGACGTCGCTGTGGTGGTCCCATCCGCCGTGGTAGACATTAACGAAGCGCACGCCGCGTTCGAGCAATCGCCGCGCGAGCAGGCAATTGTTCGCGAAGGACGCTTTGCCCGGTTCCGCGCCGTACAGCGCGAGCGTTTCAGGCGACTCCTTCGAGATGTCCATGAGTTCCGGCGCGCTCGACTGCATGCGGTACGCGAGTTCGTAATTGCTGATGCGCGTCTCGATCTCGGGATCGCCGACGGCCTCGAACCGGTGCTGATTCAACTGATTAATCAGGTCTAGCGATTCGCGCTGCGTCTGCGCGTCCACAAATTTCGGGTTCGACACGTTCAGGATCGGGTCGCCCGCGCTGCGGAACGGCACGCCCTGATACACCGTCGGCATGAACCCGCAGCCCCAGCAATGCGCGCCGCCGCTTACGCCTTCGCCGGTGCTCAACACGACGAAGCCAGGCAGCGCGTCCGCCTCGCTGCCGAGTCCATATGACACCCACGCGCCCATGCTCGGGCGGCCCAGTTGCGGCGAACCCGTATTCATCATGATCTGCGCGGGCGCGTGATTGAACTGGTTCGTCCACATCGATTTGATCAGGCAAATGTCATCGGCAACTTTCGCAAGGTGCGGCAGCATCTCGGAAAGTTCCGCGCCGGACTGGCCGTGCTTCGCGAATGCGAACCGCGTCGCGAGCAACCCGGCGTTGCGCTGAATGAACGCATACCGCTGGTCCTTCACGATATCCGGCGGAATCGGCTGGCCGTCGTATTTCACCAGCGTCGGTTTGTAATCGAACAGATCGAGCTGGCTCGGCGCGCCGGCCATGAAGAGATAGATGACGCGTTTCGCCTTCGCGGCGAAGTGCGGCTGGCGGATCGCCAGCGGGTTCGCCGGAACGGCGATCGCCCCGCGCGTCAGCAGCGAGGCGAGCGCGATCTTGCCCACGCCCACGCCGCAATCGCGGAAGAATTGCCGGCGGGTCAGGAACTGCAAACGCCGGTTGGTGTTCGTCGCCGATCTCATGGGTATGCCTTCGCGGACATTATCCAAAAAATGCCGTCAAGCGTCCAATCCCCGATAGGGCGGCTTTCACTGTAAGGGGCCGCGTCGCGGTTAGCGCCGCAACTTCGCCAACGCCTCGCTGGCGGGCATGCGCAGCCGGTGCTGGTAAAGATGCGAGACGGGCGTGTCTTCGGGGTTGATCTCGATTGATACCGCGCCGTTCGCCACGGCGATGCGCGGCAACTCCGCGGCGGGATACACCACGCCCGAGGTGCCAATACTCACAATTGCGTCGGCCTTGGTCAGCGCCGCCTCCGCCCGCTCGAGCACCCGACGATCGAGCATATCCTCGAACCACACGATGTCCGGGCGCCAATATGCGCCGCACGCGCAGTGACGGGGATCGATCGGAATTTGATCGTTTGCGACCACGATGCCGTCGCGGTCGCAGCGCACGCGCCAGAGACTGCCGTGCAGTTCGATGACTTTCGACGGATCGACTCCCGCCCGCTGATGCAGGCCGTCGATGTTTTGCGTAACCACGCAGGATTCAGGCTCCGCCCGCAACACCTCCGCAACGATGCGGTGTCCCTCGTTCGGCTCGCACGCCGCTACGCGCTCGCGGCGTTTGTCGTGAAAGTCCCACACCTTTTCCGGGTCGCGATCGAACGCGCGCTGGCACGCGAAATCTTCGTAGTTGTATTGCTTCCAAATCCCGCCGCGCCCGCGGTACGTCGGAATGCCGCTCTCGGCGGAAAGCCCCGCACCGGTGAAGAAGACGATGCGGCCAAATTGTCGTAGATTCGGATATTGAGAACCGGCACTCATAGCCGCGTGCGCGTGCCGAGTTTCTTGCCCGCGTAATAGCCGGTGTCGACGGCCTTACGCGATTTGGTGAAGTACGTGATCTGGCCGGTGTGGTAGGTGAAATGTTCGACCACGTGGATGAGGATGCTCAAGCCGGATTCCTGATAAATCTGCACTGAGCGCTTCTCCATTAACGTTGATGGATCAAGCGAATCGATTACAGCCTTCGCGTCACGCATCGTGGCGTCAAGGCGACCGAGCAATTCTGAAGTCGGCATCGGCCCGGGTTCGGCAAATTCCTTGTCTCGCTCGCGGTGATCCTCCTGCCGCCCAAGTCCGGTGCAAATCCATTGCCGCACGTTTCCACAGAGGTGCAGCACCAAATTGCCGACGCTGACGGTCTCCGCGTTGGGACGGTACCAAATCTCGTCCTCCATCAGTAGTCCCAGACACTTCTCAATGCGCGGAAGCGATTCGTCGAAGAGACGGCGGTTGCATTCCGCGATCAACGCCGCCCCAAATTCGTCTGACATATCTCTCACTCCGAAAACTCAGTATAAGTAGATTGACTATGTGGAGTGCGGCGGCAACGTCCGCTTCGGACAGCGCTGCCGCTTTGGCTTCCGGCGGAGCCGGTTTGGTCTGCAAATAACAACTGCTCGCCCCAATGCGTGGCGCCGTGAGAGCCAAAGCGGCAGCGCCGAAGACTGTGCTGCCGCACTCCATATTTCGCACCGATTCAGGTTTCAGTTTATTTGGACGTAAAGTCATTCCCGCAGCGCGTTGAAATGCGCCACCGCCGACTCGCCGAGCGCGCCGAGGTGGTAGCCGCCCTCGAGCAGCGACACGATGCCGCCGTTCGCGAGGTGTTTCACGCGGCGCGTCATCTCCGCGTAGGTTTCGGTTTCGAGGCGCTGCGACGCGAGCGGGTCCATCTTGTGCGCGTCGAACCCGCTCGATATCAATAGGAAATCAGGCTTGAAACGCTCGAACTCCGGTATGATTTGCATATCCAGCGCGGCGAGCCATTCCTTCGGCCCAAAACCCCAGTCCATCTGCACGTTCAGGTTTGTGTTGTTCTTGCCTCGCTCGCTGGGGTAGCCCGTGCCGGGATACAGCGGGTGCTGATGCATGCTCGCGTAATAGACGGTGTCGTCGTCGTAAAACGTGTGCTGCGTGCCATTGCCATGGTGCACGTCCCAATCGAGGATTGCGACCTTGCCGATGCCGCGCACGTCGCGCAGCCACCGCGCGGCGATGGCGATGTTATTGAACAGGCAGAAGCCCATCGCGCGGTCGCGTTCCGCGTGGTGGCCGGGCGGCCGCATCGCGGAAAACGCGTTGTCCACCTTGCCCTCGAGCACGGCCTTGCACGCGGCAATCGCGCCGCCCGCTGCAAGTAGCGCCGCGTCCCACGACGCCTTCACCATGACGGTGTCCGCGTCGGGATAATCGGCGTTCTGCTTGCAGGTGCGCTCGATCGTGTCGATATGTTCCGCGGTATGGACGCGCAGCAAATCTTCCCGCGTGGCCGGTTCGACGTCGATCGCGATGTACTCGACCTTCGCATCCGCGAACGCCTTCCGAATCGCCTCGAGCCGCGCCGCGCACTCCGGATGCCCACGCCCCGTGTCGTGCAACAACCCTTCCTCGCGAAAACAATAGCCGGTGTTCTTAGGCATTGCTTAATCGTCCCCGACGCATTTCAGAACGCGATAACGATGAGAACCGGATACGAATCTCGTATTTGCGCCGAAGGCGCTTCGCAACCCTAGCCAGGGGCATCGCCCCTGGTATGCGGCACAAACCCCGTCCCTCTTCGCCCTGAAAGGGCATTGCAGGAAGCCTAATCCCACAGATACCGTTCGTCAAACTCAATACCGTGTTTTCGCAATAAGATGCGGAGTTCATCTTGAAAGGTCATTTTCTTGTGGTGCCGTTCCTGGTTCAAAATGTAACCGCGCAGCGTGTCCAGATTCGATGGGCTGACGGAAAATAGCGCATAACCGGACTGCCAATAGAATTTGTCGAAAGCCCTGTCCTGCGTTTTGATCCACTTCGAGGATTGCTTCTTTACTACCTCAACCAATTTGATGGGCGCGGCCACCTTCGCCATCGCGAACGCAATGTGAACGTGATCCTCCACGCCGCCGATGAGGATTTCACGACAACCTTCGCCTTCGAGCACCCCAGCCATGTAGCCATAGAGCTTCGGGCGGATTTCCGCATTCAAGCAAGCGACTCGATGCTTTGTGCTGAATATCAGATGTCCCAATATGCGGACGAACGATTGCGGCATGAATGGCAATCCTCCATTTTGCAGTGCCCTTTCAGGGCGCCCCTAGGGCGGGATTACGTCACTTTCCAGGGGCGATGCCCCTGGCTAGGGTTGCTATGCGCCTTCGGCGCGAAGGCTACCCTACGCTTGCATACGTGCGATCGATTTTGCCTGCCCCGCCGCGTAGTTATACTCGGAATCATTTAGGTTGCGTCGCCAATTCACGCACGTTTGGATTTAATTTTATTGCGCTTCGGCGGCACTTGTGTGGTTTGCTCTTGATTTTGCACTTTCGTTTTTTCTTCGGATAGCGATGGAAGATTATGCTGTAATCACTTTGCCGTGCCTCATCGAAGTAACGGCGGTATCGCTTTGTGCGCATGCGTTGCTTGGAACAAACCCAGTGGTCTATCAACTTTGAAGGAACCCAGCCCGCTTCACGGATCAGGATGCGCGCAAGTCTCTCACCCGTAATACGCGTCATTGAATGAAAGGAGCACGTTCACAAACGCACCCCCGAGTTTTCGGTCTTCGGGTTTGCATTTCTCACGGGCCGAATAGTGAAAACAGTACATAAGCATAATTCACCCCTGGTGCCAATAACACTCCCACCCCAGATACGTTGTAAACGCGTCGTGGATTGCCCGGGCGATCTGGCTGTGGTTGGCGGCGACGTGGTGTTCGAAGCCGTTGTGGCAGATGTACTGGAGCAGCGTTTGCAGGCCGTTCACTTTCGCGACGCCGAACCCACCGAAGGTTTCGATCGGGTCATCCGTGAACTCGCCTTCGCCGACGTAGGAGCTGATGATTCCTTCGCTGTCAAAAGTGCTGACGCGGCAGAAGGTCATGGGTTGCGCTTTGATGCGGCCGTAGATGGTGCCGTAGGTGTTGTCTTTCCCAACGGTGCCCGCGATGATTTCCTGGTAGTCCATGCGCGTCGAATTGAAACAGCTCTTCGGCAGGTTCGAGCAGTGGAAGCACACGCACTTGTCCGCGTCGTCGCCGTAGTTGTTGTTCCAATCGAGCAGGAAGCTGGGCGAGCCCGATGCCAGCGCGAGCGCCTGCATGCTCACGGTGCCCGCGACGTCTGTCTCGCACGCGGACGACAACAGGTCATTGCTCATCATGCTCATGACGGTGCAGGGCACCACGCCGAACCATTCCTCCATGCTCGTCCAGCATTGGATTGCGGTCGCATCGAGATCGTACTGTTTCATCCATTCGTCGATGATGGTCGCGAGCTTGCCCATCTTCACCAGGGCAGGATTCGGCACGCCCTTCGTGTCGGTGTAGCCCTTGATGTTTCCGATGCGGTCCTTCACGCGCTTGTCCGTGTCGCTCATGCGCGCCGCCTTCGCGAACACCTCGGAGAGGTCGAGCGTTTCGACGGTGATGCCGGATTCCTGTAACAGCTTTTCGCTGTAGCGGACCGTGTTGAACGCCGCGGGCCGCGCGCCCAACGCGCCGATGCGGCACGAGCGCAACCCGCGCACCACGCGGCACGTCGCCGCAAACGTGCGCACTTCGTTCTCGAACGCTTTCGTGTTCGGGTCCATCGTGTGCCGCGCGGTGATCGAGAAGGGGATGCCATACTGCTTCAGGTTGTTGCAGACGCTCATCTTCCCGCAGAACGAGTCGCGCCGGTGCTTGATCGTCATCTTCGCCGCGTCGTCCTGCCACGCATGGATCAACACGGGCACGTTCAGCCCCGCCATCTTCAGCGTGTCCGCTACGCCGCGTTCATCGCCGAAGTTCGGCAGCGTGACGATGATGCCGTCGATCTTCTCGCGGTTTTTCTTGAACAGTTCGGCGCACTTCTTCGCATCGTCCCACGTCTCCACGCTGCCGAACTTTGTGTCCTTCGGCGAGAGCACCACGACCGAGTAGCCCCATTTTTTCAGCAGCTTCGTCAGGCCGTCGTACCCCTCCCGTGCGAGGACATCCGGGAAGAATCCCCGGTTACCGACTATCAACCCGAAACACGCCGATTTCGCTTTGGCAGGCATGGCCCCTCACTCCCGTGGTTTTCGTGCAATTTGCCTCCCCACGTCCGCACCCGGAAGGCATGGACGCATTGTACCGATGCCTGGTTACAGCGGCAAACGGCGTTGCTATATGCGAAAATCACTAAATTATAGTTTTTATCGAATAAAAAATGATATATTCGGTTCTGTCAATAGTGTATACTCTACATTAGGACAAGCGAGACTTGGGACCGTGGAATACCGTCGTACTCCAAACAGGGCCAAGGGCCCTTCCTGGCTCGGATTGGCGCTCATCGCGTCAGGCGTTGCCGTATTCGCCTGCTCGTTCTATCCAAACATCGCCAAAGGCAACGCCTTCCTGGGCGACCTGCTCGAGCTGGTGGGGACGGCACTGCTCGTATTCGGCGCCAACGCGTTTATTCGCCGCATCAGCGCAAGCCGCTATGCAACCGGGCTCTTCCTGGGCGGCTGCCTCTTGCTCACGTTCGCGCGGTTCCTCGATTTCAGCGCCGAGGTCCGCATGCTCGATGGCATCGTGATCATCGGGGACGGCAGCGCCGCCCACAACGTGGTCATGCGATTGTCCGAAAGCTTCGGGTACATCTGCATCCTGCTGACGATGCTCGCGCTCATGCACGAGCTATCGCGCATGTTCGACACGGCGGAAACCGAACGCCAGCGGTACAAGGAGTTGCACCACGCGAGCCAGTACCTCGCGCGCGTCGCCGACATGACCGCCGATGCCGTGATTGCGATCGACGACAGCGGCAAGATCGAGGTATGGAACAAAGGCGCCGAACGCCTCTTTCAATACAGCAAGGAGGACGCAACTCGGCTAAATGTCCGGGAATTTCTCTCCGTCGACACCGACGGCGCAGGGTTCCTCGCGTGGGTATCGGATGCCGCGCCATCGCGGGCCGCCGACGTTACCGCCACGCGTAAGGACGGCACCCAGTTCGCGGCCGGCGCAACCTTTTCCGTGATTACCGGGGACGACGCCGAAGCGATGGGCGTCAGCGTCGTCGTGCGCGATATCGACGAGCGCAAGCGGGAAGAACGCAAACTCATCGAATCCCGAAAACTCATCTCCGGCGCGCTGCACGCCGCGGACGTCGGCCTGTTTGTGCTCGATCGCGACGGCGAAATCATCGAGTTCAACGCGCGAATCCAGGAACTCACGGGACTCACCCGTCCCATGTTGCACGACGAGACCGTCGCCTCGATCGCGGCGAAACTGTTGGACAACCCCGACACCCTGATCGCGGCGGTATTCGATCGCGTGCTCAAACGCGGCAAGCACGTCGAATTGCGAAATCTCAAATTGCGCCGCCCCGACGGGAGCATTCGTATCTGCAATGGCGCCATCGCGCCCGTCACGGACGAAACCGGCGCGGTGATCGCTGCGGCGGGTGTCGCGATCGACGTCACCGACCGCGAATCGCTCCAGTCGCGCCTGCTTGAAGCGCAGAAGATGGACAGCATCGGCCGGCTCGCCGGCGGCATCGCGCACGATTTCAACAACATCCTCACCGGTGTGCTCGGCTACGCCACGCTCGCGAAGAAGACCGTCGAGCCCGACTCGCCGGTCATGAAGCACCTTTCGCAAATCGAACTGTCCGCGGTGCGCGCGTCCGAACTCACGCACCAACTGCTCACGTTCGCGCGCGGCGGCGCGAAGAACGAAACCAAACTCTCGCTCAACCCGTTGATCGAGGAAACAATCAAGCTTGTCTCGCACTCGCTCAATCCCAATGTCCGTATCGCGTTCGACCCCGACGCCGCGCTCGACCAGGTCAGTGCCGATCCCGCGCAGATGCACCAAATGATGATGAACCTCTGCCTGAACGCGCGCGACGCCATCCAGTTCGCGGGCGAAATCCGAGTGTCCGCGCGAAACGTCGAGGTCACCGACGCCGATCGCGAGCGGCTGCAGGTCACCACGCCCGGCCGCTACGTGCGCATCCGCGTCGAGGACACCGGCCGCGGCATGCCGCCGGAGGTGAGCCAGCGCATTTTCGAACCGTTCTTCTCGACAAAGAAGCAGGGGCAGGCATACGGGTTGGGCCTGTCCGTCGTTTACGGAATCGTGCATTCGCACCGGGGGGTCATCGCAGTGGAATCGACAGTAGGCGTGGGCTCAAGGTTTGACGTATACCTGCCATCCGCGGGGCAGGCCGCCCCCGCGCCGAAACCCGCCAACGGCACATCGGTCAGGAACGGCAAAGAGACCATTCTTGTCGTCGACGACGAACAACTGCTCCGCGCGGTGTTGCAGGACATCCTCGAAATGTCCGGTTACGACGTCCTCCAGGCCTCGACGGGCGAAGAAGCGATCGAGGTATACAACAAACGCAAGGACGACATCGCCGTTGTAATACTCGATATCGTAATGCCGGGAATGGGCGGCGCAAGAGCGCTTGACGAACTCGTCAGGATCAATCCCGGCCTCCGCTGCATTATCTCGAGCGGGTTTGGCGGCGAAGGAATCGAGGGCAAGCACAACGGCCAACTGATGCGCTTCGTCCCAAAACCCTTCAGCACAACCAACGTCACCGCCGCCGTGCAGGACTTGCTTCACGTGTAGCATTTCGGGCCATACTCTCGCATGGCCAACTCCATCCCCGAAACGATTGAATCCGTAGACCAACTGGAAGACGTAATGACGCGGCCATCGCCCGGCCTCGTCGAAGCCATGCGCGCGCTGAAGGGCGACATCGTCATCCTCGGCGTCGGCGGGAAGATGGGCCCCACGCTCGCCATGCTCGCTGCGCGCGCCGTCGAGGAGTCCGGCGTTACGCGCGGCATCACCGCCGTATCGACGTTTTCGCAGGGCGCCGTGCGCGAGCGGCTCGAATCCTGCGGCATCGCGACCCACAAGGCCGATCTTCTCGCGCCCGGCGCAATTGACGCGCTCCCCGACGCCGAAAACGTGGTCTACATGATCGGACGCAAGTTCGGATCGACCGGCGCCGAGTGGGACACCTGGGGCACAAACGTCCTCGCGACGGGGCTCGCCGCGCGCAGATACGCGACGGCGCGCGTCGTCGCGTTCTCGTCGGGCAACGTGTATCCCTTTGTGCCGGTCGACGGCGGCGGCGCGACCGAAACCACGCTTCCCGATCCCGTTGGCGAATACGCCATGTCCGGCCTGGGCCGCGAGCGCATGTGGGACTACGCGTCGCACCACTACGGCACCCGCGTGTTGCACTATCGCCTGAACTACGCGGTCGAGTTGCGCTATGGCGTGATTCTCGACGTCGCGCAGAAAGTATGGAAGGGCGAAACGATCGACGTCACCATGGGCTACGCAAACTGCATCTGGCAAGGCTACGCGAATTCCGTTGCGCTGCAATGTCTTGCACTCGCAACATCGCCCCCGGCGGTTCTAAATGTCACCGGACTCGAACGAATCTCAATTCGCGACCTCGCGACACGCATGGGCGGCCTATTGGGGAAGAAACCGAACATCGTAGGCGCCGAGGCGCCCACGGCCCTCCTCAGCAACGCCACAAAATGCCATGACCTGTTCGGACCGCCGGACGTATCGATCGATACGCTGTGTCACTGGATTGCACACTGGATCGCTTCCGGTGGAAAGACCCTCGCGAAACCAACCCACTTCGAAACGCGCGACGGGAAGTTCTAATTTGCGCACGCGCGAACCAGTACTGCTGCAATGAACTCGAATACGCGCCAAACTGCGTTTCACGTTTCGCGCAGATCGTTTCTGGCGGCCACGGCCGCGCTCGTACCGCTGGCGATTGCTTCCGGCTCAGCGCGCAAACCAAATGTCATCGTAATCCTCACGGACGATCAGGGATCGATAGACGCTCCCGGGTTTGGCGCAACCGACCTCATCATGCCAAATCTTGACGCGCTTGGAAACCGCGGCGTCCGCTTCACGCAATTCTATTCCGCCGCGCCCGTGTGTTCGCCGTCGCGCGCGGGACTGCTCACCGGCAAGTATCCGCTTCGCGCGGGAATGCCGAACAACGCCCCGGACGACGAGACTCCGTTACCGACGTTCGCGGAGCAAACCACCATTGCCGATCTGTTCAAGCGCGCAGGGTATGCGACCGCCCATATCGGCAAGTGGCATCTGGGCATGGCGCCCGACTGCGTTCCCAATGCGCGCGGCTTCGACTATTCGTTCGGTCACATGAACGGCTGCATCGACAATTACTCGCACTTCTTCTTCTGGCACGGCCCGAACCGTCACGACCTCACGCGCAATGGAAGTGAGGTTCACGAAGACGGGGCGTTCTTTCCGGACCTCATGGTGAAAGAGGCGACGCAGTTTATCGAAGCGCACAAGGACCGGCCCTTCTTCATGTACTTCGCCGCGAACGCCCCGCACTATCCGTATCAGCCGGACGAAAAATGGCTCGCGAAATACGCGGACGTGCCGTATCCGCGCAATCTCTACGCGGCATTTCTCTCGACGCTTGACGAACGCATCGGCCGACTTCTCGCATGTGTCGACGCCTGCGGCCTGCGCGGCGACACAATCATCGTTTACCAATCCGACAACGGTCATTCGATGGAAGAGCGCGCGCACTTCGGTGGCGGCAGCGCGGGCGCCTATCGTGGCGCGAAGTTTTCATTGTTCGAAGGCGGCGTGCGCGTGCCTGCAATCGTCAGTTGGCCGGGGCATCTGCCCGAGGCCGTGACGCGATCGCAGGTGACCCACGCGTGCGATTGGATGCCCACGCTTGCGGCCCTCTGCGGAATCGAAGCACCAACCGATATTGACGGATGTGACCTGTCACAAGTCATTCAGTCCGCCGAAGCACGGTCGCCGCACAATGTACTCCACTGGTACGTCGGCACGGGTGAAAACGCGCGCTGGGCAGTTCGAAAAGGCGACTGGAAACTGCTCTTCAAACCTCAGGACACCGGACTGCGCGACGCGCCTCCAATTGCCGGTGAACTCTTTCTTGTCAATCTGCGCGACGACATTTGCGAACAAAAGAACTGTGCTGGTGCGCACCCGGATGTGGTGCGGGAATTGGTCAGCCTGCACGATGCCTGGATTAAAAAGGCGGCGCCTTCGGACTGACCCGAGCGCCCTGCATAGGCCCCGTATACGCCCAATTCATCGAACGGGAGGCAACACCCATGCGCATCATCGGAATTGTGTTCTGCATACTCGGAGCGCTGAGCATAGCGAATGGCGGGTGGATGATACTGTACGCCCCCGGGTGGTACGACAGCATTCCCGGCGTGACCAACACCGGCCTGTACAACGGCCATTTCGTGCGCGATATCGGATTGGCGTACTTCATTTCCGGCGCCGGGTTCATTTGGTGCGCGTTCAACCTGCGGCAATGCTGGCCTGTTATCGTAGCGCAGGCCATGTGGGCCACGGGCCACGCCGCGTTGCACGTCGCCGACATGTTCATGGCGCGCTTGCCGCTCACACACTGGATTCTCGATGCGCCTGGTGTATTATTGCCTGGGGCGGTTCTTGGACTACTGGCGGTGCCAAGCGTGTGGCGCATCGTGAATCCGCTCGCCCGCCAGGTTCCTTAACAAATCGATTGCCGTGAGATGGACGCAGCGCCGGGGAGGTTTCGGCACTGTGGAGGGGGGAACATGCCGCAACTCATCGCCCAGCCGACGATCGTCCAGGCCGTCGGAAACAAACCAAAACAGATCTGCGAATTCGTGGGCCGGGTTACTACCGGTACTACCGGCGTCAGCATCGCGCACATGAAGAGCCCCACCGGATGGATCGAACCCGGCCAGCGCCCTGAGTTCACCGAATACACCTTGGTCCTCAAAGGCCTGCTGCACGTCGAGCACGAACTCGGCGACCCATTCGACGTGTTCGCGGGCCAGGCCATCATTACCATGCCCGGCGAATGGGTCCGTTACAGCACGCCCGGCGACGACGGCGCCGAATATGTCGCCGTGTGTGTGCCTGCATTTTCACCCGATACCGTCTTCCGCGACGCGGAATGACGATCGAGCGTTCGCGCGAGAGAGTCGTGGACCCTGACTCTCGTCAAATCAAGTTGTGGTTCCTTCTTCCTTCTTCCTTCTTCCTCCTGACTCCTGACTCCTGACTCCTGACTTCTGACTTCTGACTCCTGACTCCTGGCTCCTGGCTTCTGACTTCTGGCTCCTGACTCCTGACACCTCAATCTGGCATACTCTGCGGCCATGGGCGCCTTCGAACAACGCGTACTACGGCTCTTTGAAGAGATTCACCCGCTTGACCGCATTTCGCGGGCGGGGTTCGTGCTCCGTGGCGTAACCGAACCGGAGTCCGTCGCGGCCCACAGCCACTTCGTCGCCGTGCTCACACTGCTGTTTGTCGATGAGTACCCCGGCCAGTTCGACCGCGAGCGCGCCCTCACCATGGCGCTCATCCACGACCTGCCCGAGGCGATTCTAATGGACATCCCCATGCCTGCGGGCGACGGCTACCTCGGCGATGCCAAGGACCGTGCGGAGCAGGCCATACTCGAGAAGCTCATGCAGGGCTTTCCCGCGAAATACGCCGAATTCAATCGCGATCTCATCGCCCCGCAATCGCCCGAGGCCCGTCTCGTACGCGGCCTTGACAAGGCGCAGATGATGCTCAAGATCGTCATGTACGAACGCGAAGGCCGCGGCCGCCTGAAAGAATTCTGGGCAAACCCGAAAAACTTCGCGGACTACGGCTGCCCCCAGGTCTCCGACCTGTTCGACGCCATCTGTGCCCACGTGGGCCGCCCGCGCCCGAAGTAACCGCCATCGGAACCCGCTCAACAGACCGGGTTGATCCCGCACTCCCGACAGATACCGCGCCGGTCTGACCTCAACAGCGTCAGCGTGGGCCGCCTCCAGTTTGGAGCCGCGCCCATTCGATCCGCACGAAAGACGCAAAGCACCGTTCAAATTATCCCTCTTGTTTACTCGGCCCAAACCCGAATGCCGACGACCGACACCCGCCGGGGTCCCTTCCCGGCAAACTCGATCATCATCGTCTGCGGAACCCGAAACCCGAGACCCGGAACCCGATGTCCGTTCCCAGTTGAAACCGGCCTGCCGTTTCTTGCTACCATTTCCCCTATGCCAGTCTGTCTCCAGGCTGAAAAGCTTGTGAAACGTTACGGGGCGGTAACAGCGGTGGATGGCCTGTCGTTGAGCGTCAACGAGGGCGAGGTGTTTGGCCTCCTGGGGCCGAACGGAGCAGGGAAGAGCACCACGCTGTATATGCTCTGCGGGCTTGTCGCGCCCATGTCCGGGTCGGTGTCGCTGTTTGGGCGGGACCTGCACGACCATTTTATCGACGTCATGGCCCGCGTCGGTGTCCTGACCGAACGCCCCGCGTTCTACAACCACCTTTCCGTTCGCCGAAATTTGCAACTTCTTGCCATGCTTGGCGATAAGGACGTGAACATAGATCGTGCCCTCGATAGAGTGGGACTTCTTAAGTACGCAGGCCGCCACGTCGGCACCCTGTCCCACGGAATGCGCCAGCGGCTCGGTATCGCCCAAGCCCTGCTCGCCGAACCCGAACTGCTCATCCTCGACGAACCGACCGCCGGCCTCGACCCCGAGTCCACCCAGGAAATCCTGCACCTATTACGATTCCTTGCCGACGAAGCCAAAGTCACCATCCTGTTCTCAAGCCACCAGTTGGCGGAAGTCGAGGCCCTCTGCGACCGCGTCGGCGTCATCAACCAGGGTAAACTCGTATCCTGCGAAGAGGTCGAGAACCTGCTTTCGTACGACCAGTCCCAGGTGGATGTGCTCGTGGACTCCCCCGAAGCGGCCGGCAAGAAGCTCAAGGAACAGTCCTGGGTGAAGTCGGCGGAGATGTACAAAGGCCGCGTGCGCGTGGTGTTGAACGGCGGTTCCGTCCATCAGCTTACCGCGTTTCTGGTGAGTGGCGGCTACAAGCTCTCCGGCATCATGCCGCGCCAGCGAACGCTGCAGGAGTACTTCCTCAAGGTGCTCAACCGATGATCGGCCGCATCGCCACCGCATATCAGATCGAGCTGATCAAGGCCTTCCGCTCGAAGCTGTCCTACGTCGGGCCAGTCCTCGTCGTGCTGCTCGTCGTGCTTTCTCCCCTGCTGCATCCGTTGACCGGTACCGGCGACAACGCGTACCGCTTCATCGCCTTCGCCACGCCGACTGCATTGAACCTGCTCGGACTGTTCCTCGTCCTCAGCTTCTGCGCCAGCCTCGTGTCCGGCGAGACCGGCACCGGCAGCATCCGCATGCTGCTCACGCGGCCCCTGCTTCGGCACGAGTTCATCGTCGCGAAACTGCTCATTGGCCTGACCTACGCCTTCACACTGAGCCTGCTTGTCGCAGTCGCGGCATGGGGCATCGGTCTTGCATTTGGGACCGTCGCCGGCGTCGAATACGGCGGTGAAATGCTCTACACCGGCGGCGCGATGCTGCAAACGTACTTGTTCGGCTTCCTCATTCACCTCGCTCCACAATTCGCGTTCGTGTCCTATGCCGTTATGATTTCGACCTTCATGAAAAGCAACGCGGCGGCCGTCATTACCGCTATTGGCACCTGGCTAGTGCTCGATGCGGTGAAATATCCGCTTGGCATTGCGCCGGTACTCTTTGCAAGCTACGTCGATACCCCGTGGCAATGCTTCCGCGCCCAGTGCGACGGCCTCACCGCCGAATGGGGCGCGAACTTATATTGGTGCCTCGGCACCTCCCTCATCGCGGCGGCGATCTTCTCCACCGCGGCCATCGTCGCCCTCCAACGCCGCAACCTCCACGGATGATCGCCCTCGCTCCATTGCTCCTCCTCGGGGGCATTGTATTGGTCGAGCAGCCGATTGACGGAGTCGAATACGCCTATACGCCAAGATTCAGCGCCAATGTCCGCACCTATACGCGATACGCGGACCTCGACGGCGACGGCGCTAATGACATCGTCACACCGACGACCGCGGCGTTTCAGCGCGATGGAGAATTCCCAAAAGCGCAACAGACACCCTTACCCCGGCCAAATGGAATGGCACTGGCTGACCTTTGGGAGAACGAAATCTACGTACTCATGCGCGACCGCATGGAAGTGCTGCGCTGGTCGAATTCGGAATGGCAACGAACGCTCAGCCAACCCATAAACTGGGGCCAACCGGTCATCGACACCAGCTTCGCAACCGAATCGTCCGAAGGCGGCGGATTCTATCACTTCGAGGACTTTCTTGTTGATGTTGACGGTGACTCCATACCGGAAATCGTCCGGCCCGCCTCGGACGGCATTCACATATTCGCGAAGACGGAACTTTTCTACGAGGCAGCCGCGAACTGGCAAATCCTGCCGCCCATGAGTGCTTACGTACCCCCGCAGACGCTGTGGCCAACGTCAGAGAGGCGTGTTGAAATTCCAGCGCTCGTTCGAATGAGCGACATCGAGATCAGCGCCAACGGCGTCCGCGTCGCCTACGAGGACGAGGACGTGACCAAAACAGCAAAACGATTCCGTGAAGATTACTACGCGATCGACCACGTTAAACGCGGATTAGAACTGTCACCCTCGGCAACGAGTTCTGTGCGGTCCGAAGTCGTCGATTCGTGGTACCAGCGCGTCCGCCTCAATACGGACAACGCCATGGACTTGATTAAGTTAAGGCCCGTCGGCGAGACCGCCCCACCGTTATCGGTGTCCATTGTCGAAACGAGCGTTTCAACGGATGCCGGCAAGTCGTTCGTCTCGTTCCGGAGCGTCGGCTCGAGGCATTGGCGGGTGCTCACGGACTATAACGAGGATGGTCGCATCGACCTCGTATCGGAGAATAAACAGCTTGTGGAAGGCGGAATCCGCGAGACGCTCGTACGCGGCCTGACCGGCCGTGAAGTGGACCTCGAAGTGCAGGTTTGGCTGCAGGACGATGCCGGACAATTCCCCGCAAGACCCTCCTTTAACCACACGTTCTCCATCGAACTCGATAGACCACCCGTCTACCAGAGCGCCATGTTCGTCAATTTTCTCGCTGGCGGATTGTTTTCGCTCGACGGTGACTTCGACGGCGACGGTATTCGCGACGCTGCGATCCATGATAGACCCAATCGAATTGTCATCCGCAAAGGTGGACCGAAAGGCATTACGAACCAGGTCATCGCCACGTTGGAGGTCACGTCGAAGAGCGAATTCTTGGCCACAGATATCGACGGCGACGATCGTTCCGACTTGCTTGTTTCGATTCCGCGGGGCGAAGGCCAAGCCGCCGCCGAGGAAACGACGGTGTATCTGTCGCGGGAGTCGGTGCGATGATGTCCTTAGCGTACGTAACCGCCGCGATGCTCGGCGCCGTCTTCGAAGTACACACCTTCCCCGTCGGTAGTCAATCCGCCCAGGCTGAGCGCGCGGAAGTACAGACGTTTTTTGCGAGCGCCGATGCTGACGGCGTTGCAGACTTATTTATGCTCCAAGGCAACACGCTCTCGGTCGCGGCCAGCAGCATCGGCTTGCGCGAGACGACACTTCCCCGCGGTGTCACCGCGTTTGATATCGCCGATATCGATGCGGATGGAAAATTCGAGGTCGTTGCTGTCACTGGCGCGGCCATTGTCCGACTTCCCCTCGCGTTGCAGGGCGATCCTGTCGAACCCGCGAGACTCTTCGACGCGGACTCCCTGTACGCACAGGCCTTCCCGATTCCTACTCCAGCGGTGCTGGTGATTCCCGGAAACGATCCATCGCACGTGATGGTGGCCCTACCCGCATCGGCCGCCCTCGAGTACCGATCGCTCGACGGCACTCTCGTCCGCAGCGAACCGTATGCAGAGTCGAAACCGGAGACACACGTATTTAGGCCGGCGACGTTTCGAAGTGCTGGCCAACTCACTATCGGCAACTTTACGTCATCGATTGTTTACCGGCTTGACTCCCACCCCGTTTCGTCAGAACAGCGGAATGACGCGGAAGAGTACGTGGCTGTGGATGTTAGAACCAGGGGAACTGCGCGGTTGCTTCGCGGTGCGGCCGGTGATGAACCCGCCAACTGGCCGTGGTTCGTCGTGCGCAGGGAGCAGGCGAAGACGACGCGCGCTTACTGCGCCGTCGAGGAGTCGCTGAACACGCTCATCCGCATGAGTGACGTCGCGGTCGACGCGGATGGCATGCCGTCCAGCATCGCGAAACCGGGGCCCGAGCGGCGCTATCCCGGCGCGCTAATTCCGATTGGCGATACACCACCCGATTTCAACGGCGACGGCTACGCGGACGTCCTGCTGTGGAACGCGCCGCGCGCGGGCATTTCGGTGGACGCGCTGTTGCGGGCAGTCGTGGGGCGCAACTGGCCCATCACGCTAACCGCCCACACATACTCGCCCGACAAAGGCCGCTTCGAACCGTCCGTCGCGTCCGATCTCACATTCCGAATTCCGGTCACGTGGTTCCTCACCGGCGGCGTTCCGTTGCGCCACTACGTGCTGGCGGATTTCAACGGCGATAAAAAGACCGACCTCGCCATGTGTACCGAGGAGAACGAATACAGCGTGTGGTTGTATAAGGACGGTTTCCCCACAACGCCCGACGAAAAGCACACGTTCACCGAAAACATCACCGGTGTCGAACTCACCGCGGACGTCGCGGGCAACGGAAAATCGAGCATCGTGCTGCGCAGCGACCATTACATATATGCGTTATACGCGAAGTGACAGACCCTCGCCGCCCAAACCGTTACATACGGGTTATGGTATTTGCGATTGTATATGGTTGCGTTGGGGCATCGAATAAAAGTCGCTTTCGGTCTTTTCCCCGATCGAGATACAGCGCCCGGCCAGACGTTGCGACGCGCTACCCCGAGAATCCAGCCAACCCGACTTTCCAAATCAATCCCAACGGCTTTGCAGTAACTTTTGTTAGAGGCCCCTATTGTTTCCCTACACGCCCTTCGGAATACGTATGCTCAAGACGGACGCCAGTTTCTCGCGAAACTCGACGCCCTGATCCGAATCCGGAATTTGTATTGCGTTCAAGTTGAAGAATGCTGTTGTCGTAGGGCTAGCCTCGCGAGCTTTCTTGGGCGAGATCTTCACCCGATGGATTGTCCAACATTCGTTCGATCCAAGCGAACGCGCCTTCTGGTGGCTCTTTTCCGCCTCTCCGAGACGATTGTGTATGTTTGAGAAATCCGCTCCTCCTTTGATCTCGATTGAAACTAACAAACGTTCGCTGCTTGGCAAACGTTCCGTGATGCGAATGTCGGGGTCCGATTTGAATTCGATCGATACCTTGCGTCTGGAATCGTTTACAATAAGGTATGAGTGTTTCGTCTTTTCCCGGATGTACCTTCCGAGAAGACGGTCGAGGAGTTCGTAGACCTCCTGAGTCGCGTCCCGTCCGAGTTTGGTGTTCCGGCCCCCACGCATTTGCGGTCCAAGCGTTAGAATCTGGAGTTCGCGTACTGTGGAAATCGAATGGTCGTCGATCCCAAGCACAAGTTCGTCCGCGATCTTCCCGCAACGGCCGCAAAGTTCCGGAATCCTTTCGACGATTCCCGGAGATATTTTGCCGAGTTCCTCCATGCCTCTGTACGGCCCAAAATGTCGGCCTTGGTAGAACTCTTTTTGGGAGAACCCGAAGAGCAGGCGGTAATAGCCCAACAGGAACGGATCGGCTCGGAGAAGTAAAGGTACTGGATAAAAAACCTCCCCGCGCACACCCGCCTGCGCAAGGACGTTCAGCGGTTTTCGCGAAGCGAAACGCGACAACTCGCGGTCGAGATCTGGTATGTTGACCTGCTTGATGGCCCGCCCCAGCGCCTCGTGCAGGAACCGGTCTCGGATGCCTTTAAGCCGGTCGTAGAAGCCGACTTGGAGTAACGGCCGCAGTGTCTCCGAGTCAGGCATACCGGAGCAATTTCGCGTCCAACCCCGATATCCGGGCGACTGCCAGGCCGGCGTAATCCGGATTCAGTTCGATTCCCACGAACCGGCGACCTTCGGTCGCACAAACCTCACCCAACGTGCCTGAACCCATGAATGGGTCCAAAACCAGGTCACCGCGCCGCGTGCTCGCTTTGACACATGGCGTTACGAGCTGCCTCGGAAACGTCGCGAAGTGCGCCCCATGGTACGGCTCGGTGTTGCAGACCCATACCGTTCTCTTGTTCTTCAATTGGCCCGATCCGTTTGCCGGTTCACGGATGGAGTCGGAATCGTAGTAGTAGTGCTCGGACTTGCTAAAAAGGAATAAATACTCGTGTGCGCGTGTCGGACGGTCCTTGACAGACTCAGGCTGACAGTTGGGCTTGTACCAGATGTTGTCCGCGCGTAAAAACCATCCGTCCTCCTGCAACGCCAAGGCAACGCGCCAAGGTACGCCAATAAGGTCCTTAGGCTTAAGGCCCTTTGGGGTTGGGGGCCGATAGTTCATTGCCCTCGCGGGGTTCTTTTTGTCGGTGTCGCGCCACGTGCGATTGCCACTTGTGTACGAATCCCCCACGTTCAGCCAAAACGTGCCATCTTCCCGAAGTGTGCGCCTAACCTCGCGAAACACGTCCACGAGGTGTTTGACGTAGTCCGTGACATCGCTCTCGGCGCCAACTTGACCGTCAATCTCGTAGTCTCGGAGCCCCCAGTATGGTGGACTTGTGACGCAGCACTGAAAATAGTCCGCGCGAAAGCGCCTTAACACGTGCAAGGAATCGCCAATGATCAACTTGCTGTCAAAATTCGTGGAACGCATAAGGGCTGCATCCGCGGAGGTACCAACCTTCAGCTTAAACATCGGGAAATTGTAGTCTCCTCTTCCGCAAAACAGTATCATAAAACCAAAGAGAACTTCTCCATGGAGGCAGTGTCCATGTCCAAAATCACCCGCCGATCCATGCTCGGCATCTCCGCCGCCGCCGTCGCCGGCTGCGCAACGGGCGGCGCGCCGCAAGCTGTTCCCGCCACGCGCAAAGTCTCTGCAAACGACAAACTCAACATCGCCTGCGTCGGCGTCGGCGGACAAGGCTACGCCGATCTGCGCTCCGTCATGCACGAAAACATCGTCGCCATGTGCGACGTCGATGCGGAAAGCGCAACGCGCGCCTACGCGCTCGAAGCGCTGGCGGCCGTCCCGAAATACAACGACTACCGTGTCATGCTCGACAAACAGAAAGACATCGACGCCGTCGTCGTATCGATTCCCGATCACATGCACACCTTCGTCGCCACCTCGGCGATGCAACTCGGCAAGCACGTGTACGTGCAGAAGCCCATGGCGCACAGCGTTGCCGAAGCGCACAAACTTGCCGCCACCGCGCGCCAGTACAAGGTCGTCACCCAGATGGGCAATCAGGGCCATTCCGGCACGGGCGTGTGGCGACTGTGCGACATGATCGCCTCCGGCATTATTGGCCCGGTCCGCGAAGTGCAGTGCTGGACCAATCGCCCTACTTGGCCGCAAGGCCTGGACCGCCCCGCCGACACTCCGCCCGTGCCGGCGACGCTCAATTGGGACGTCTGGCTCGGAGCCGCGCCCGAACGCCCCTACCACCCCGCCTACCTGCCGCACAAATGGCGCGGCTGGTGGGATTTCGGCTGCTGTGCCATGGGCGACATGGGCTGTCACATTCTCGACCCGCCCTACACCAGCCTCAAACTTGGTGCCCCGGCGCGAATCAGCGCCGAAACCTCCGGCGTGAACAACGAAACCGGCCCCCTCTGGTCCATCATCACTTTTGAGTTCCCCGCCCGCGGCGACATGCCGCCCGTCAAACTCACCTGGTCCGACGGTGGCAAGATGCCCCCGCGCCCCGGCGGCCTCGCGCCGGACTTCCGCCTCGGCGACAACGACGGCGGCTCCCTCCTCATCGGCGAGAAGGGCGCCATCACCGTCGGCACCTACGGCAACGGCCCAAAATTCTTGTCTGCCGAGCAACAAGCACAGTGGGACGCCATGGCCCGCAACGACCGCGAGGTCTCGGAGCACCACCGCAACTGGATTGCCGCATGCAAGGGCGAAGCAACGGCCATCTCGAACTTCGACTATGCCGCCCCTTTCACCGAGGTCGTTCTCCTTGGCAACGTCTCTATGCGCGCCAATGGCCCGGTCGAGTGGGATACGGCTTCAAAGCGAATCACGAACCTGGCCGACGCAAACCGCTTTATCGACCCGCCCTACCGAACAGGCTGGACCTTGGGATAGCCGATGGGTGTTAGGATTCTCCGTATTTGCGAAATGCGCATAATATGTCACTTAAATGACCCTCGTTTCGCAAAAATGGGATTCGATCTCATCAACCGAATATGGCTTAATTCGCGACGGACAAAGTGCAACACGCTGGCCTTATAGAGTAGAAGCGATCGAACACAGATGAGAGACGTGAGAACTTGCGCGAAGCGCCTTGTGCGGCGATGCGTCACCGCGCTGCCCCGCTTGGCGCATATCGCTTTCACCATCCGGGGGCGCTAGAATTCGCCGCCCGCTGCTTGATATGATCTCCCGTTAGTGCCGGGATAGCTCAGTTGGTTAGAGCGCTGGATTGTGGATCCAGAGGTCAAGGGTTCGAGCCCCTTTCCCGGTACCATTCTTTTTGGGGAGATTCGCGGGCCGCAACCCTGTTTGACGTCACAAATTGTGGCTTCAAGAAGCGTGGGCGGTGGCGCTCTGGAAATTGGGCATGACATCGCATGCCCATTTAAGGTCACAGTTTGTGACCTTGAACACCCGTCGATGCGTTGGCGGCTATAGGCTTATGGACCTGGACAACAAACTCGTCACGCCCGAAACCTTAAAAGGCTTCCGCGACTATCTGCCCGCCGACATGGCGGCGCGGGACCGCGTCGTCGATTGCATCAAGCGGGTGTATGAGCGCTTCGGCTTTGTCCAGATCGACACGCCGATTCTCGAACACCTCGAAACGCTGCTCGGTACCGGCGGTGAGGAAACGAACAAGGAACTATTCCGCCTCGAAAGCCCCGAAGGGGAAGCGGTCGCGATGCGGTTCGATCTGACGGTACCGTTCGCGCGCATCCTCGCGCAGTACCGCGACCAGGTGAAATTGCCGTTCCGACGGTACCACATCGGTCCTGTATTTCGTGCGGACAAACCCGGCCCGGGGCGCTACCGCCAATTCACGCAATTCGACATTGACGCGGCGGGGTCTTCCTCCATCGCGGTCGACGCCGAAATCGTCGCAACGATGTGCGAGGCGATGCGCGCCGTCGGCCTCGCCTCCGGCGAATTCCGCGTGCGCATCAACAACCGCAAGATTGTGGATGCACTGCTTTACGGTTGTGGCGTCGAGAACATCGCGACGCACAAACACATCCTGCGCGTGGTCGACAAACTGCGCAAGGTCGGCATCGACAACGTCCGCCGCGAACTCGGGCCGGGCCGCATCGACGATTCGGGCGATCCTATTCCGGGCGTGAAGCTCGACCCGAAAACGATCGATCGGTTGGTGGAGTTCATTTCGTTGCCGGTATCCGATCGGCTAACGACGATCGAAGCGATGCGCAAAGCGTTGCCCGCGTCCGAGCTGCGCGATGGCGCATTGGCCGAAATGACGACGCTCGCGGAGTGCCTCTCGGGCTTGGGCATTCCGGAAACCGACGCCGTGTTCGACCCGACCCTCGCGCGCGGGCTCGATTACTACACCGGCCCCGTGTTCGAAGCCGAATTGCCCGGCGCCCCCGAGTGCGGTTCTGTCATGGGCGGCGGGCGCTACGACGGCCTCGTCGAACGCTTTATGGACGCGAGCATTCCGTCCACCGGCGCATCGATCGGACTGGATCGGTTCATCGATGCGCTAACGCGCCTTGGAAAACTTGACGCGAATATTGCCACAACGAAAGTCATGGTCGTCTCGTTCCCCGGCACGCCGGAATCCGAACTGTTGCGAGTCGCATCGGAACTCCGTGCCGCTGGCATTGCGACGGAAGTCTACATGGGCGCGGAAAACGCGGGCCTCGGCGCGCGCATGTCGTACGCGGGCGGGCGCAGCATCCCCGTCGCCGTGATTCTCGGACCTGACGAATTGGCAAACAACACCGTCGCGGTGAAAGACCTGCGCTTGGGCAAGGAAAAGCGTAAGGACATACAGTCGAACGAAGAGTTCCGCAAGGCCGGCCGCGTCGCGCAGCGCACCGTCCCGCGTGCGGAACTAATCGCAACCGTGCGGGACGTCCTCGCGCAGTACGGCGAGTAGACACAGGACAACGTGATGACATCGCCCACATTGAAAATCGGTCTCCCCGCGGGCTCCCTCGCGGACCCCAACCGCGGCGGCAGCCTCATCGCGCTGCTGAAGCATGCCGGGTTTCCGACAAAGGGCTACGACAAAGGCGGACCAAGCTCGTTCACGCTCACGCCGTTCCTTGTGGGTTGGGACGGACGCCCGCAGGAATTCGGCGCGCAGCTCGCCCTCGGGGAAGTGGACCTCGCCATCGGCGGCGACGATTGGATTCGCGAACGTTCTCTCGAATACCAATACGAATACGGCTCCGCGATTGCCTTGAAGAAGATCCTCTCGCTCCAGCGCGGCGAAGTGCGGATCGTCGTCATCGCGGACTCAAAAGTCGATAAATGCGACGCGTGGCTGAAAGAGTTGCTCTCGAAGAAAAAACTTGTATCCGCCGTGTCGGAGTTGCCCTACCTCGCGCTCGAATGGTTCCAGTCGAAGGCGGCCCAATTGGGTTTTGGCGAATCGCACAATGCCTTCTCCGTGCAAAAGTACAAGACACCCCCGCGCAACGAATCCGGCATCGTCATTTACGAAAGCTGGGGCAAAACCGAGACGAAGGTGAAACAGGGCTCCGTCGATTTCGGACTCGAAATCACGCAGACCGGCGGCGCCATCGCCAACTACGGGCTCCACATCGTCGACGAAGTAATGCAATCCGAAGCCGGTATCTGGGCGAATCCGGCTTTGCTCACCGACCCCGCGAAACTCGACCTCGCGCGGATGTTTCTGCTCAATTTGTACGGGTCGATCTACGCCGAAAACAAGGTGCTCTTGACGTTCAATGCCAAGAAGGGCGATGTCGACAAGCTGCTCGCGTATCTTCGCGATAACCATCTGTTCGGCGACGAACCGACCATGAAAGAGGGCGTCCACTTCACCGAGTTCACGATCAAGCTCGACGCGACGGACAAGGTATTGCCCATCGCAAAGGCGCGCTACGAACTCGCGAAACTTGGCGCAACGCATATCGAAACGATTCCGCTCGAATCGTCCATACCGGGACTCGACGTGATCGACCTGTGAGCGGGCGATGAGCGGCCGCATCGTAATACAGGGCATCGGCGGAATCGGCGGCATCATCGCGGGCACGCTCATCGATGCGGGGTTGCGCCCGGCACTCGTCACGAACAACGCGGAGATCACCGAAGCGATCCGCGCAAACGGCCTGCGGGTGAAATTGCCCGATGGGTCGTTTACTGTTCAGGCCGATGTTTACACGACGCTCGCCGAAGCGAAGGGCCCGTTCGACGCCGCGTACCTGATTATGAAAGCGCTCGGCGTCGTGGAAGCCGCAACGGAAACCGCCAAGTTTCTCCCGCCCGACGGGTATGTCGTCACGTTTCAGAACGGAATCGTCGAAGACGCCGTCGGCGGCGCCATCGGCATCGAGCGCGTCGTCAGCGCCAGTATCGGCTGGAACGCAATCATGCATCGGCCCGGCGAATACGAGCGCACCACGCCGGGCGATACCTTCGTGGGAGAACTGGATGGGACCGTCACGCCGCGCGTGAGGGCTGTTGCGGAAGCGCTGCGCCACTGCGGTCCGGTCACGCTTTCGACCAACATGCGCGGCGTGTTGTGGAGCAAGCTCGCGATCAATTGCACCGTCAACAGCGTCGGCGCGCTCACCGGCGAAACCCTCGGCGAAATGCTCGCCGACCCGCGGATCCGCCGCATCTTCCTGCGCACCTACAGCGAAGTCGTTGACACCGCCGAGGCCCACGGCTTCACGCTCGAACGCATCGCCGCCAACCCCAAGCTGCTCTACCTCCCGAAAAACGCCGGCTTCCTCACGCGCTACGCGAAAGACTTCATCGCCCGCATGCTCGGCCGCAAATACAAAAGCGCCCGCTCCTCCACGCTCCAAAGCCTCGAACGTGGCCGAAAAACCGAGGTCGATTTTCTAAACGGCTACGTCTGCGCTATGGGAAAGAAGGTCGGCATCCCAACGCCTGTCAATGCGGCATTGACGCGGATGATCAAGGAAATTGAGGATGGAAAGCGTACAATCGCCAAGAAGAACATCGCTGAGCTTCCATGAACATAGGATCCATGCACAGGCGTTGACAACGGAACATATTTTCAGTATAGTGAAATAAGGAAGTAACCAATGGCACAAGGCTCATCAATAGAGTGGACCGAGGCTACGTGGAACCCCGTAACCGGCTGTACAAAGGTCAGTGCGGGGTGCAAGCACTGCTATGCCGAGCGTATGGCCAAGCGGCTAAAGGCGATGGGCGTGCCGCAATACCAGAATGGGTTTAAGCTCACGCTGCAACCGCAGGCCTTGGAACTTCCACTGAAGTGGCGCCAACCAAAATGCATCTTCGTGAACTCGATGAGCGATTTATTTCACGAAAACGTTCCGCTCGAATTTATTCAGCAAGTCTTCGACGTGATGAATCAGTGCCCGCATCATACGTTTCAGATTCTTACGAAGCGGCCGGAGATTGCGGGTGAATATGCTCCGCGATTCAAGTGGACACCCAATATTTGGATGGGCACGAGCGTGGAAGACGAGCGTGTTCTTTCGCGCATCAAGCACCTGCGGGAAATTCCCGCGAAAGTCCGGTTCTTGTCGTTGGAGCCATTGATCGGGCCGCTACCGAATTTGCCTCTTCGTGGAATGCATTGGGTGATCGTCGGGGGTGAATCGGGTCCAATGGCGCGACCGATGCAAGCTGGTTGGGTGCGCGAAATTCGTGACAAGTGTGAGAGTCAAAATGTGCCCTTCTTCTTTAAGCAATGGGGAGGTACCCAAAAGAGCCGAAACGGGCGCACCCTTGACGGAAGGGAATGGGATGATATGCCATCGGCGCGTAAGCAACTCGGTGAACGTCGCCTCGCGTTCACATTTTCTTGAAATTGCAGAATCGGCTTTTTGTGTGCGAATTGGAATCTGTCAATAGAAGAAAGAGTAGAGAATGGCGAAACGGGACGTCTTGTGGCCCATAGAACCGCACACCAAGGGCAAGCATTTAGTGCTCGAGAATTACCTCGCCGCTTGGTGGCCAATTATGGCGTCATCAAACAAGCGAGTATTGTTCATCGATGGTTTTGCTGGTCCAGGAAAATACAGTGGAGAAGAAGATGGATCTCCGATAATCGCGATGCGCTCGTTATTAAACAGCCCTCGCCGTATGTTGCGCAGCCACGTACAATTCCGATTCATCGAAGCAGATTCCACGTCAGCGGAACATCTCAAATCGCTTTGTGAGCGGTGGAAGGAGTCACTCCCGCCCAACTGTGGCTTGCAGGTCATTCCAGGAGCATTCGACGAGCACTTAACCAGCGTTATGGATGATTTGGAAAAGCAGAGTACGGCGCTCGATCCGGCGTTCGTAATGATAGACCCCTTCGGCGTATCGGGCACGCCCATGAGTGTCGTGCGACGAATCTTCAAGAATCCACGTTCGGAAGTACTGATAACATATATGTACGAGTACATCAACCGATTCAAGTCAACGTACTCGTTTGAGCATAAACTCGACGAGTTATATGGTTGTGCCAACTGGCGGCAAGCGCTAGAAGAGATTGATCCGGCGCGACGAGATCGAATTCTCTTTGATGTTTACGAGAAACAGTTGAGAGCTGCCGGAGCTCGCTATGTCCTGCGATTCAACTTGTTCAAAGGAGGCAGACTGTTCTACGCACTCTTTTTTGGCACACAGGATCTCACCGGCTGTGACAAAATGAAACAGGCAATGTGGAAGGTTGCTCCAGACGGTGACTTCGCATTTCATGGCTACCATACCGAACAACTGACGCTCGGCCTTGAGACTGTCGACTTCGTACCTCTTATGAATGAGCTATCCGGTCGATTTCGTAATTCGGGATGGGTAAAGATTGAAGAAATTGAGAATTTCGTGCGTTCCGATGAGACGGACTATCACTCTGGACATTTGAAGGTGAAAACCTTAAGGCCTATGGAAAGTGAAGGGACGATTCTCGTAGATGAGAAGACTCGTCGTAGAAAGTTTGCGTACACGCCGGGCACGCGGATTCGATTCGTTTAGCTAATACATCCCGTACGGATCCAAATCGATCTTCAATTTCGTCTTCGCCGTTATCGAATTCTGCGTATAGGCGTCTCTCACCGCTCGACAGAGGGTATTGAGGCGTTTGGGGCTTCGGGAGAGCAGACCGAGGTTCCAGCGGTAGAGCTTTTTCACGCGCCGGATGGTGGCGGGGGAGGGACCGAGCGTTTCGAGGCCCTCGAATCCGAGCGACACGATGTGTTCGCGCGCGAGACGGTGGAGAATACCGGCGCAATGCTCTGCGAGTTCCGGGTCTTCGCACTCGATCATGATGTTCGCCATGCGGCGGAATGGCGGATACTTCGCGCGCTCGCGCTCCTTGATCTCGCGCGCGAAGAACGCCGCGTAGTCGTGGTGCGCGGCGGCCTGCACCGCGTAATGGTTCGGGCGAAACGTCTGGATGATCACACGGCCGGGTTTGTCGCCGCGGCCCGCGCGGCCCGCCACCTGGGTCAGCAATTGAAACGTCGTTTCCGCGGCGCGAAAATCGGGCAGGCCGAGTCCCGTGTCGGCATGAATCACGCCGACCAAGGTCACCCCGGGGTAGTCGTGGCCCTTCGCGATCATCTGCGTGCCCACGAGCACGTCGATCTCGCCCGCGGCCAGCCGCCCCAGAATCTTCGCATGGCCGCCCTTTCCGCTCGTCGTGTCGGCGTCCATCCGCGCAATGCGCGCGTCGGGGAACGATTTCTGCAGATAGTCTTCGATCTTCTGCGTGCCCATGCCGAGATACAACAGGGGATTGAAGTGGCACTCGTCGCAGACCTGCGGCACGTCGCGCCGCGTGTTGCAGTAATGGCAACTCAGGAACGCGCCCTTCGCGTGGTACGTCATCGTCACGCAACAGTCCGGGCACTGCGCGCACCACCCGCACTTTGGACACAACACAAACGGCGCAAAACCGCGGCGATTGAGCAGCAGCAATACTTGATCGCCGGCGCTCAGGCGCGCTCCTATCGCCTCCTCGAGCCGCCGCGAAATCATGAGCTGCATGCCCGCTTCGCGATTCTCCGTGCGCATGTCCACGACTTCCACTTCCGGCAGCAGCGCGTTCGTTGCGCGCTTGCGCAATTCGATGCGCACGGATTTTCCCGACTCGCTGTTGTAATACGACTCGATCGACGGCGTCGCCGACCCGAGCACGCACACCGCGCCGTTCAGTTTCGCGCGCATGATCGCAACGTCGCGCGCGTGGTAGCGCGGTGTCTCGCCCTGCTTGTATGAGGTGTCGTGTTCCTCGTCCACGACAATGATTCCGAGCCGCGGCAGCGGCGCAAAAATCGCCGAGCGCGCTCCGACGACGATGCGCACCTCTCCACGCTGCGCGCGCCGCCACTCGTCGTAGCGCTCGCCCGCGCCGAGACCGCTGTGCAGCACGGCGATGTCTGCTTGAAAGCGCGCCTTGAATCGCCCCACGGTCTGCGGCGTCAGCGAAATCTCGGGCACAAGGATTATCGCCGTGCGATCCAGCGCCAGCGCGCGCTCGATCGCCTGAAGATATACCTCGGTCTTTCCGCTGCCCGTAATGCCCTGTAACAGAAACGCCTGGAACTGCGAAGACTCCATGGCCGTGGAGATCGCGTGAAAAGCCGCGGCCTGGTCGCCATTGAGAACGTGCTTCTGCGCGGCGCGTCCGTCGGCATGGAGATCGGGCATGCGGTAGAACTCGCGCTCGAACCGCTCGACGAGACCACGCTGCTCCAGTTGCCGCAACACCGCCGAATCGATGCCATGCTGTTCGTACAACGCGCTCGCGACGCGCTCCGGCTCGTTGTTCAGCAGGTCAAGGTAGACCGCTGCCTGGCGCGGCGCGCGGCGCTGCATCCGTTCCAATTCCGCCTGCAGCGGTATTGCCGTTTCGACGATCCGCACGCACGTCTCGGTGGCAATGGAGACGCTGGCGTCCGCTGCAAGGGGTTCCGCGCGGACAATCCCGCGCGCGACGAGAGACTTCAACGTGTTGCTCAATGCGGTAGATCCAACCGTCTTCGCCAATTGCTTCTCCGTCAGCGTGCCACGGCTGTGCAGCGTGGCAATGATTTTGCGCTGCTTGTCTGTGAACCTGCCCGCGGCGATCTGGGCGAGATCGAGCGTGTACTTCATCTTGGTCCGAATCGTAATGCCCGCGGGAACGGCCGATTGCAGCGCCTCGCCCCACGAGCAGCAGTAGTACTCCGCGATCCACTTGCACAGTTCAAGCAACTCGCCGGAAAAGATTGGAGTGTCGTCCGGAAGATCGATCAGCGGCCGAATATTCGCAACATCACTCGTTGCATCGAGTTCGACTATCGTCCCCGTTTCGACACGTTTTTGAAACGGGACGACGGCGCGCATGCCTACCGTGGCGCGGTGGCGCAGCGAGTTCGGGACCGCGTAGGTGAAAGGCTGTTCGAGCGGCAGCGGCAGAACGACCCGCGCAAATGCGCGGAAATCGGGAACCGGAGATTGGGTTTCGGATTTCGGGTTTGACAGGTCGGGCATCTTGCGTTAATCGTTTATGTTCTTTCGTGCTCGTGCTCGTGCTCGTGCTCGTAATCGTAATCGATCTTGGAATGCATGTGCCGTAGCGATGGACCACGCCAGAATCATCAAGGCAAAAACGGAGCAATACGAGGACTATGATGCGGCACAAATGAGTCGAATTGTCCCCTATTCAAAGACGATTTCTCCCGCGGGGCCCGGAGCTGCATTGACGACGACGCTTTCGCGGAGCGATCGTTCATCCAGGTCTGCCGCTTTTGGCGCGATACCACGGTACT
This sequence comes from Candidatus Hydrogenedentota bacterium, assembly GCA_013359265.1. Classification (NCBI taxonomy): domain Bacteria; kingdom Pseudomonadati; phylum Candidatus Hydrogenedentota; species Candidatus Hydrogenedentota bacterium. The sequence goes on along the minus strand of JABWCD010000009.1, from coordinate 59,755 downwards.
CACCGCTGGCGATGTACGCCCGGATGCCGTCCGCGATACGTTCTGCGTAGGCGGCCTCAACCAGGGCAAGTACGGCCCCGGCGATGCCCGCGCCCGTGAGCGACGCGCCGAGTGCGCCTGCGTGGATGGCGCAGTCTACGATTGCGTCGAGCGCGCGGCTGCTCGCGCCATACGCGCCGGGCACCCGCGCGACAGGCGTTTGCTGCGCGGCGAGCAGGCGAAGCGCCTCGTCGCTCACGTCGTGCGACCATGGCATACCCATCGCGTCGAACAGGCGATCGCCATCGTGCCCGAGTGTCATGTAGTACCCGGTCACCTCGTGATCGCCGTGCAGCAGCGCGTCTACGAACAAGCGGGCGCGCTCGGATTCCGCGAGGCCGAACAACAGGGGGCCGCGAATCGTAAACGAGGTGGGGCGAGCCGGACCCGGCACCGGACCAAAGTACCGTTCGTACGTTTCTTCGAGGACCGGCAACGCGTACCGCGTCCGCAACTCGTCCAGCGAAACGGTTTGCGGCACGCGCGCGAGCCAGCTATACAACGCACGCACGCCGCCGAGAGGTTCGAGCTGGGGTGCGGCGAAGTCGCTCAGCCGCGTCATGCGTTCGAGGCGGTCGAGCGGTACGCCGCTTTTCGCCATCTCCTGGTGAAGGATTTCCAGAGCGAGCGAGTAGGCGAACCGGTTCCGTGTGTAGTTGATCTGCTGCGCGCCGCTGATGCTGCGGCCGGTATGTGAATCGATGACGAGGACCGCCAAATCCCTGGGAAACGCCATGCGCCGCACGTGCGCCACGTTCGCGGGCGATGCCGCGGGCGCAAAGTTCACCACCTCGTTTGCGCCGGGCAACAGCATGCCGGATTGGTCGCTGGTGCCGATACGCGCACCGGCGAACCACTCAATGTCCTGCGCGATCGTAATGAGCGCAGCGGCGTCGACGGACTTGTCGTTCCATGCGCACGCGCTCATGAACGCCGCGAGCGAAAGCGCCGTGGACGAGCTCAGCGCGGCGCCGCTCGGCAAGTCGCTGCCGACCGCTGCGCGAATGCCGCGAAGCGGTTCCGCCCGCCACTCGTGTTGTGCGCGGAGTACGCTTCCTTCGATGTAGTTCGCCCATGCGCCGCGCTGCCCCACAACGTGTTGGCGCACGGCTTCATCCGTAATAAAGCGCGACCACGACGCACGAAATGTTTCACGACCGGTCCACGCGCGCGCATCGAATAGGACCTCGGAGAATTGGCGGTCGATATTGACGAATGTCGATTGCGGTCCATCGGACGCCGCCGAGACGATCACCAATTCGCGCTGGTGCGTCATGAGATTCAGGTAACCGCCGTGCGTGTCGACGTGCATGCCGCGCAGATTGATGCGGCCCGGACACCGAAACACGCGGACAGGCGCATCGCCGAAACGCGCGGAAAACGCATTCATCACACGGGCGATGAGTTCCACGCGACCAGACACATAGCTTGGATTGCCGTACGACTGCGCCAATGCGTGGTACAGGCCCGGATCGCGATCGGCGATTGCGCGTAGCCACTGCGTGCAGGTACGACTCATGCGGGGAAAAGGCCGAAGCGGAGGCGATGCCGCCGCATTCCATCCGATTTGCATCGCGCAAGCGTACTCACACGCTAATCATAACTCGTGCGGATGCCGTATTGTTGCGCCAACCCACGGATTTGGCCGAGCAGTTCGGGCGTTTCGCCCGTGCGCGTCGCCTCGCCGATAAGGTGGTAGATCTTGCGGAATGCCCAGTTCCGCGCGATGTTCTCATTGCCCTTTGCGGCCTTTGTAAGGTCGGCTTTGAACACGACCTCCTTCTTGCGATCGCCCGCGAGACCCGTCAGGCGCATCGCAAATTCGCGGTCACGCTTGGGATCAAATCGGCCGTACACGGTGACAACTTGCCCCTTGTAGAAATCCGGGATTTGTCTGGGGAAAACGCCGGCGTCGTTGATTCGCCCGTAGTCCGCGGCGCAATCCACCAGAATCGGGTCGCTCAAGCGCGAGAAGAAATCCGGAAGTTTGCGGTTCATATCGTCGATCTGCGGCACGACATCGCACTCGCCCTTGTTGCGATACGCGAGCAAATCGAGCAAATGTTGGTTCACCGTGTTTCCGCCGGAAAACGCGTAGATGCTGTACTTCGAGTTGTTCTGATCGGTAAGCGAATTGATGAGCGTGCGTCCATCGAGGATACCCGTGGTCGGCTTGCCGTCCGACACGACGAATACGATGCCGGGAACACCCGCGCGCGGCGTCTGGTTGATCACCGGGCGAATGCCTTCGTACACGTCCGTCTTGCCGCGCGATTCGAGTCCCTTGAGAAACTGCGCGGCCGCGTTCTTATTCTGCGCGGTAGCGGGAATCAGGTCGGGCTGGAACAAAGTAGGCGTATCGCGAAAAACGACGACGTTGAACCGGTCATCCTCGCGCAGGTTCTGGATGCTGCGCTGCACGCCGCGCGCGGCCTGATCGAGTTTGCGTTGGATGATGCTGCTCGATGCGTCGATGGCGAAGGTCACATCCTTTGGAAGAATCGGAAGCGATTCACCTTCCTTCGGTACGATTTGGAGGCGGAAGTACCCTTCCCGCTCGTTCGCCGGCACAAACGTCTCCAGTTGCATCGTGACCGTGTCGTCCATGAAATCGAAGCGCTTGTTCCTGACGATCTCGTTCACGACCGGGGCCCGCGCCACAACCTTTTCCATCGGCAGTTCGGGGAGCGCGCGCAGAACATCCTCCGAAAGATCGGCGAGCGGCGATTCGCGCGACGGTTTGAGGGGGTCTGGCTCATCCATAGGCTGATCGCCCGGTCCCGATTCGGCGCCGGGCTTCGCGGATCCCCCGCCGAGCGCCAGCGGATCGATCATGAGTGCGTCGTCCGTAGCCAGTCCAGACAGACCGCGAATGACGGGATGCGCGTCTTCCGGCAAGATACGCGTTGAACTCGGCGCGACAAGCCGGCGCTCGACCTGAACGTCCCTGCGCGCGGCATCTTCCGAAATCTCGATAATCTTCGCATCGAGCTGCCGTTGGATCACATCGGTTGGAATGGCCGGTTCCAGGGAGGCGAGTTTGTCTTGCGCCACACGCTGATCCAGGTTTGGCACGTCGATAGTTTGCGAAAGCGCGGTATCCGTTTGATCGATTGGCGCGAGCGCGTCCTGCAGCAGATCGATAACCGAACCGGGGCGCGTGGCAAGGCCGGTGCCGGGCGCGCCCGGCGCGGCATCGAGGTGCATCAGTTCGGATTCGTCGAGCAGCCGCACGCGCATCGTATCCGGGCGCAGACCTTCCGGCATGCCCCTGCCCAAGAAAGACACGCTAGGCGATGCCGCGAGCAAGCCGACGTGCACCAGCAACGACAGCGCGACGCTGCCGGCCAACACGGCATTGCGGCTCAGTTGCTCGTCCATATTTCAGCCCAACTCGCCCAAGCGCGCCTTGGCCTTGCCGGCCTGCTCGGAATCGGGGTAGGCCTTGGCGAGGTCTTGGTATGCGCGTTTCGCGTTCGTCGTATCGCTCGCTTTCTCGAAGCACTGGCCCGCGCGCCACAACGATTCCGGGCCGCGCTCGGGATCGAGAAACATCAGGTGTATCTGTAAATAACTCTTTGCCGCCCCCGCGAATTCCTGTTTTCCTTCAAGCAGTTCGGCGATGCGAAAGCGCGCCGAAGCCGCGGTCCCGCCTGTGTTGGTCGTAGCCGCCTGCTCGTAGTAGTCAAGCGCTTTTTCGATGTCGTTCTTGCTCTCGAATAACTTGGCCATGCGAAACTTTGCCTCGACCGCCGAACTGCTCAACGGCGCCGTGTCCACGACGCCCTGATACAGCTCTATGGCCCTCTCGGCGTTGCCGGCCCGGTCGCTGCATTCCGCGATGCGGAATTTCACGCGCTCGGGCGTCGGGTAATCCGGCACGCCTTTGAGCAGCGCGGCATACACCTTCGCCGCGTCCTCCCACTTTTTCTGGCCGAAGAGGTGTTCCGCAGCCCAGCCGTAGGTTTGCTCATTCAGCTTCACCTCGGGAAAGCCGGAGACAACCTGCAGAAACGCATCCGCCGCTCCATCTAGGTCTTTCGTTTGATAGCGCGCCTGCGCGAGGCCCAGCATCGCGCGCCCCGCAAACGGCCCCTTCGCCTCCACCTGTTGCGCCGCCTGAAACGATTCGATGGCGCGCACCGGGTCCTTCCCATCGCCCAGAAGCTGAAACCCTATGCGCACGAGGGCTTCCGCTTTGTGCGACGTTTCGGGAAACTTCTCGATCAGGGTGCGGAACGCGTCGGCACTCGACTTGAAGTCCTGCGTGTTGTGATAAGCGACCGCCAGGCGGTACAGCGTGAGTTCTTCCTTCTTGGGGTCCGGCGCGCTCTCGAGTACGCGCTTGTATTCCGCGATGGCGTCCGCGAATCTTGCAGCGAGGAACTTCGCGTCGCCCACACGCAGAATCGCCTCCTGCACCAACGCGTGATTGGGATAGGTCGTCGCAAACGTCGCGAACACGTTCGCCGCTTCTTCCATGCGGTTCAACTGCGCGAGACACTCGCCCATCTTGTACATTGCCTCCGGCGCGAACTCGCTCTGCGCGTATTGCTCGGCGACTACGCGGAACTCCTGATACGCCTCCTCGAACTTCTGTTCCGAGTGCAGAATCGTGCCGCGAAGAAACGCCGCGTCGCCCAACAGCGCGGCGTCCTTGTACGTCGCGAGAAAAGTCGAGACTTCCTGCTTCGCGTCCTCCGGCTTGCCGGCGAGGAACAGCGTCCACGCGATCTTATACTGCGCGCGCGCAGCGAACGGAGAATCGGGGTGCTTCTGGAGCAGCGCACGATACGCGTTGATCGCGTCGTCGTATTGGCCCCGCTGCTGCGCACAGTTGCCTTGAAGGTACTCTATGCCGACCGAATTGGGCCCCTGCGGGTATTTATCGAGATACGCGTTCGCGCTGGTGACGGCTTCGGCAATTCTTCCCGCATGGTACTGCGCCCACGCGTAGCCGTAAGCAGACCGTTCCGCATACGGCGAATCGGGAAACTGGTCCTGCACCTGTTTGTAGCGCGTTTCCGCCGCCTCGTACCAGCCGATCGAGTCGTATGCTTCCGCCGCGCGGAACCCACACTCCACCTTCAAAGCGGCGTCAGCGTCCGAATCCGCGACCGCGGAGAACTGAAGCGCCGCGTTCTCACCATCCTTCCTGGCGACATGGACCAACGCAAGCTGGTACCGTGCAAACGGCGCGAGCGCGTTGTCCGGCAATTCGTCGACAATCGCTTTGAAGCAATTCAGCGCCGCATCGAAATTCGACTTGTCGTACTCGAGTTTGCCGAGGTAGTAGAGCGCCCCCGCCCGAAGCTCCGGCGGCGACTCGCTTGTCGTGAGCGACTGGAGGACGGGCGCCGCTTCGTCCAAGCGCTTCAGACGATAGAGCAGCTCACCCTTGCGCAACGTGGCGCGGCCACGATCCGGCGCGGCCGCGCGTGTCGACAACAGCTTGTCGAACGTTTCGAGCGCGGATTCGTGTTTGCCCGCGCTATAGTCGCTCTCGCCCAGGCGGTACAGGGCTGTATCGATGAACTTTCCTTCCGGAAACATGTCGATGTACTTGCGGTACTCGTCCGCGGCGAGGTCGTAGTAGTCGCTGCGGAACAGGCTGTTTGCAAAATCGATCTGGCCCTGCTCGGGGTCCTCCGCGGCGAGCGCGGCGCGGCACAGCGCGGCCGCGGCGATTAGGAGCGAACTAAACAACCGCGTGTCACGGCGATGTGGCAGGCTCTTGTGCGTAGGCAGCAAACGACACATTTTGAATGTCCGCATTTCGGCAACAGTTAAGAACGGCGATTGCGTTTCCAAGCAGCGATTCACGGTCACCGCGAATAATTACCGCGCCGCCCGGAAAGTTTTCCGCGACCCGATTGAGAATGTCCTGCAATTCGGGAATCGTCACCTCCCGGTTGTTTAAGACGATTTTGCCGTCCTTCTTCACATTGATAAAAATCTCGCCGCGCGTGCGCTCGCCGGACACGGCGGAGCTTGCCGTCGGCAACTGCACGTCCACTTCGCTTTCGAGAGAGCCGTACACGTGGGTCGAGAGGAAAAAGATCAAGACCACGAACACGATGTCAACCAGGGCAGTCAACTGCATCGCCTCTTCGGTCTCGAAGGGATGCTTGCCGAACTTCATTCGATCGGCCCTTTGCCCGTAAGCAGTTCCACGAATTCGCTCGCGTGCGCTTCCACGTGCGCAATGATTGTAACCACGCGACCGCGCAAATAGTAATAGAAGATGAACGCGATGATACCGAGGACCAGGCCCGCGGCGGTGGTGACCAAGGCCTGTGCGACGTTATACGCCATAACAATAGACTTGGACTGCGCATCGTTATACGCAATCGCTCCAAACGCGCCCATCATGCCGGTTACGGTGCCGAGCAATCCGAGCATCGGCGCAATCACGCCGATGTTGTTCAGATACGAAATCCGCTGCCAAAGTAGCGCCGCGCGGCGTTCGCCCTCGCTTTCCATGGCTTCCTGGATCACGTACCGATCGTGCCCGTGCATCCGCAGCCCCGCGCGCAACACGTTCGCGATAAATTCGTCGCGGTCTTCGCACATCTGGTACGCGCCTCGCAAATCGCCGGCGCGGATTTGCGCCTGCGCGCGTTTGACGAATTGGAGCGGCACCTCGCGGGCCGGTGTCAACGTAACCATGAAGTAAATAACCAAACTGAGCGCGGCAACGCTCAACAGCATGATGACGATCATGACCGTCCCGCCAGCCTTCACCATGTCCCATAACGTCATCGTTTTAGGGGCACCAGCGGCCTGCTGCGGTGGTTCGGCGGTCGCGGCCGGCGCAGAGGCGGGCGTACTCGGTTCGGGTTGCGTCGTGGCAGTGGGAGCAGGCGCATCGGCGGGCGCAGGATCTTGCCCGAAAGCGGGGCTTGCCAGGTACATCGCACAGATGAATGCGCAGGTGGCCAATCGAACAAGACGGCTGGTAGACACACGAACTGCCGGCCCGAAAACGTCCATCGGGATAAGCTCCTTTGATCGAAGGGCAGCCCGCGTTCGCGCCAGAACACGACACCCCGTGGACGTATTATGCCTTTACCCGGCAAAAGGTTGCAAAGAGTAATTACCGGACACGGGCCGTGTCCGGTAATTACTTGCACGAGAAGAATGTTAGAACTTCAGACCAGTGTCGAAGTAGAAGTAGTCGGCGTCGTCATCGTCGCTACCGCCGCTGAATTCAAGGCCATAGCGGTGAATGAAGTTGCCGTCTCCAAGCCCGTCGCCGGTGAAAAGGTGTTCCCAGCCCACCTTGAAAAACAAATCTTCCGAATACTGATAGTTTAGATACAAGTGCGTCGTCACGCCGATGTCGTCATCCGACTCTTCGGTCCAGAAGCTGAGCGCGGGCGCGACCGGAATCTTGAACTCGCCGACGGTTACCGTTACCGGAGAGTCGAACGTTTCGTCAACGCCGTACATCGCGACTTGCAGTCCAGCGGTGATGGCTTCTGTCGGGTGCGCGGTAACGCCGCCGCGGACTTGCCAGAAGTTCGACATGTCCTGTCCGATTTCCATAATCATGCTGTACGGCTTACCGGGGAACAGGCGGTTGAACGAAACGCTCGCCTCGGCGCGATAGAACGGGTTTAGCCACTCGATGAAACTCAGGTCGCGGTTGTCCTCGCCCTCGAAGTACGCGCCGCCGAGGTACACGCGCGGGTTCCACGCCATGTCGATCGTGTACCCCACTTCGAGGTCACCGGCCCACGCGTCAAACTCCGCATCGTCATCGCCGTAGAGGAAACCGGTTGGTTTGAAGCCGAACCCGACGCTTCCGGCATCGCCAAACTGGTATGCAAGTTCGAGGTCGTAATCGAAGCCCGTCGAGTTGCCGAAAAGGCGCAGTCCGACGGTGTGCATATTGGTTGGATCGTAATCGTCGAGGTCAAACAGGTCCTCGAGCCACTCGATCGGCGCGACGAAATTCGTGTCGTTTAGACTGCGCCCGTCGCGGATGTACATCCAATAGACCGATGCGTTCAGCCAATCGACCGCGTGGCAGGTCGCGTAAATTCCGTAGAAGTCCGTGTCACCGTCCTCTTCGTCGATCCCGCGCTCGTTGAGCTTGCTGAACCATGCGTCAATGTCGACCGTGTCAAGGCTGTATGTCGCGCGGACGGCGTCGAAAGACCGGCCGATAATCGCTGTGGTGATGTCGTCCACGAGCCAACCCTTGCCCATCTTCATTTCCTGCCGGCCAATGCGCAGGCGCAAGGGCAGGCCGAACGTTTCGTTCGTCTCTATGTACGACTGATAAACCTCGACGTCGTTCCCCGTCACCGCGCGGTTGTCGGTGCCGGTAATGTAGTTCGATCGGAACTCCTCGCCCCAGATGTCGTAGGACTCGAGTTCGATGAATGCGGCGACCTCGTTTGTGAAGTCCGCTTTCACATTCAGCCGAGTGCGTTGTTCGACGAAATCAAGATCGTGATCGCGATCGTCCCAGTCATACCGGCTCACGACGCCGAACGGACCGATGGGCCGTTTCGGCACGAAGAAGTTCGGAATCCTGATTTCCCCCGGGCCGTTGATGCCCGTCTCGTACGTGTTTGTCCAGTATCGTGCACGAATACGCACTTCCCCGCCGACATCGACGTTTTGAAGCTCCGCGTACGCGCCGCACGCCAATACGATTCCTGCCAACGCAACCAATGATTTCTTCATGTCCACTTTCCCCTTCCGCGGTAGGCCACTCGAACGCCGCGTCGCTACGCGATCGCCATTGCGGCGTGCGCGTCCTCAACGGCGTTTTCCCCAATCCCCTTCAATCCGTACTTTTCGACCAGCACGTTCAGCACGTTCGGCGTGACAAATGCCGGCAGCGCAGGTCCGAGCGTGATATTTTTCATGCCAAGGTAAAGCAATGTCAGCAGGACCGCAACGGCCTTCTGTTCGAACCAAGATATCACGAGGGTCAGCGGCAAATCATTCACGCCGCAGTTGAACGCCTTCGCCAGCGCGAGCGCGACCTGAATCGCGCCGTAGGCGTCGTTGCACTGGCCCATGTCCAGAAAGCGCGGGATACCGTCCGCCATGCCATATTCGTAGTCGCGAATGCGATACTTGCCGCAGCCAAGCGTAAGGATGACAGACTCCTTCGGCAGGGCTTGCGCATATTCGCTAAAGTAGTTCCGGCCCGGTTCGGCGCCGTCGCAGCCGCCGATTAAGAAGAAGCGCTTAATCTTTCCGGTCTTCACCGCATCGACGACCTTGTCCGCCAGTCCAAGAATGACGCTGTGGTGGAAACCCACAGTAGACTTCTTCAGCGGCGTCGGCGTAAGTGGCCCGATTTCGAGCGCCTTCGCGATGACTTGCGAGAAATCGTTTGTCTTGATGCGTGTCACGCCTGGCACCGCCGTCACTCGCGTGGTATACAGCCTATCGGCGTAGTTGTTGCCCGCCCAGGGAATTAGGACACAGTTCGTTGTCGCGACAGTCGGGCCGGGAAATGCGCGAAACTCGACGCGCTGTTTTTGCCATGCCCCGCCGTAGTGTCCCGCGAGGTGCGGATACTTCATTAGTCCGGGGTACATGTGCGCAGGGAGCATCTCTCCGTGCGTGTACACCTTGATACCCTTGCCCGCACTCTGTTCGAGGATGTCCCTCAGGTCGACCAGATCGTGGCCCGTCACGAGAATGCCCGGTCCTTCCTGAATACCCTCGATCACTTCGGTGGGCTGCGGTTGGCCGAACATTTCGACGTGCCCGCGATCGAGCAGTTCCATCGTCTTGTAGTTCATGCGCCCGCATTCGAGCACCAGAGCGAGCAGGCTTTCCATGTCAAAGTTCACGTTCGTGACCGTCGCAAACATCGCCTCTTCGATAAACGCCTCGACCTCCTCGTCCGTTTTTCCCAGGCGGCGCGCGTGGTGTTTGTACGCGCACATGCCCTTCAACCCGTACAACAGAATCTTCTGCAGGGACTCGATGTCCGGGTCCTTTCCGCACACGCCGATTTCGGTACACGCCGTTCCGTGCGCGGTTTGCTCACATTGATCGCAATGCATATTTCCCATTACTTCAACTTTCCCTTCCATGTTTATTTCGACAACAGCAAATCCAGCGGCAGTTCGTCGGCCACCCGGCAGACCGCCGCATAAAAGTCCTCGCGCGACATGCGCATTAAGGCCGCGCCATACGCCTCGCAGAGATCGAGCGTCACGGCGTTACCGTAGTTGATTGCGCCAGCCATATAGGCAACGATGAACGGCAGACATTCCGGCCTGTCCGCGAAGTGCGGGTGCACGTCCAATCGGCAACTGCGATGGGCCGCGCCGCCCTCGAACACCGGTTGCGCGAACTGGTGCGGCTCGAGCGCCGAGGCGTCGTACACGATTTTCGTGTAAAGCTTCAGGCAATCGGCATCCACCAGAAACCGCGCGACGTTCGCTGTCGACAACGGACCGCCGAGCTTTGCTATCGCGCGCGCAGCGGCATCCTGCGCGTGACGCAACAGCGACGCGTGCAGGTCGTCGTCAACTGCGAAGTCCTCCGCCGTGAAGCCGCTCATTTTGCCGCGGCTTCCTTCTTCGGTTCGTACCGTGCCTTGAATTCTTCCTGGCGTTTCTTGCGCGCGTCGGCCTCGCCCGGATCCATCTTGTTGATGTACCACTTGTGGTTGTCGCTGTTGAGCACCTCGTCGAGCTTGGCTTGAAGCGCCGTGGCGGCTTCCTTTTTCGCGGCGTCCTCGGATTCGAGGCCTTTGTGGATGATTTCCTCTAGTTGTGGAATGAATTCCGTATAGAAGTGCTTCGATACTTCGTACGTGCCGTGCCAATGCGTGATGTCCGGTCCCATCATCGAAACACCATGGCGCGCGCGCCGGCCTTCGTGGTGCCAAATCTCGTACCACGTCCACTCAATTTCGTTCGAGAACTCGACCGGTTTCAGAAGCGGTTTCGCCGCGGCCATCAGGTCCAGACCCGGTTGCGCGAATTTCTCGTGGTATAAGTCGAGCAGCTCGTCGTACTGCTTGTAGAAGCTGTCGAAAAAGTTCACGTTGTGGCAACTCAGACACACCTGCTTCATGTTCTCGCGCCGCTGCTGCCAGCTAACGTTCGCTCCGGGCAGCCCCATTTTCGCGTCCGCCACTTCGGGGCGGACCGAAATTGCGGGCCGGTTGTTCCAACTGATTCGCAAGCCGACGTCGTGCGTCACCGGCATGTTCTTCGTCGCGCTCATGTGGCACGTCGCGCAGGTCGGCGCCGCGCTGTAGTCTTCACCCACGACCCATTTCGGATTGGCAAGGTTCATCTTGTCGACGTTCGCGCGGAACGCGATGCCATGTTTTGACTCGTTGTAAATTTCGATTTGCGGGTGATCGGGCCCCATGTGGCACTTGCCACAGTTCTCCGGCTGCCGTACTTGTTCGACGCTGAACTCGTGCCGCGAATGGCACGCCGAGCACGAGCCTTCCGAGCCGTCGGGGTTAATTCGGCCGATGCCGGTGTTTGGCCACGTCGCGGGGTCGAGTTTGCCGCCGGGCAGCACCTTCACCTCGGTGCCGTGGCATTGCCAACACCCGTTCACCGCGGCGGCAGACACACCCTCGGGAAACGCGGGCGTCACCATGCCGTGGTTGCCTTCGACCACCTCGGCCAGTGTGTTATCGAGTGACCCGAGGATGCGCGCGCCCTTCGAGTGGTGCGACGCGGCGAACTCCTCGACCTCGCGCGCGTGGCACCGCGCACAATCCCGCGGGCTGACGATCGTCGAGATATACTGCCCCTCGTGCAGCCACGCGTCTACGTCGTCCTTGTTCGCGCGGTGGCATTCCATGCACCCGATGTTCCCGCGGAAATGTTTGCTCGCTCCCCACTGCTCGTAGATCGCGGGGCTCTGCGTCTTGTGACACTCCGCACAGGCTTTCGACTCCGGCGACAACTGCGGCAGCATGTATCCAGCGCCGGGGACGGCGGGCTGCGGTTGCGCCGCGGGCGCGGCGAGCGCCGTCGACGCTTCCTGCGCGGACGCGGGCAGCGCCAGCAATCCAAGTATGGCGGCGAACATCGCGATCGCCGCGATGATCGCCATCGTCTTGTGAACCCACATGGAACTCCTCCTTCTCGATAGCGGGGACCCGCCGTATTCGTCCTGGGCCAATAGCTGTGCGCGTGTCATGGCGTCATACCTCTTTCGACTGGTGGCGGAATTCGCCGGACATGATGGGAATTGAAACGTGGAGCATCCACGAAAAGATCAGTAGACCGAACGACCAAATCCCCACGCATACCAACGCCTCGTTAAGCGAGGGGACATATTCGACGATATTGCCGAGAGGCGTCGGCACGAAGCCGGGCACGATGAGGCCCATGCCTTTCTCGATCCAGATGCCGACGATGGCGAGCACGCACGCGGCGTTGAGCAGCGAGATGCGCTGCGCAAGCGGCGGGATGATTAGGATTGTGGCGGCGGCGAATTCCATCGCCATCGCACCCCACATCCACGGCACCAACGCGTCGTGGCCGTGCAACCCAAAGAAGAGGTACTTCGCGGAACTGCTGTGCACGGACTCGGAATAGAACTCCTTGAACGCCTCGCACCCGAGGAGAAACAGGTTCACCAGCAGAGAAACGGTAACGATGTTGCGCAAAATGTGCAGCGCACGGTCCGAAATCTGATACGTGGACATGCGGCGGATGATCTGGAACACGATGATGAGAATCCCCGGGCCCGCCGTGAACGCGGAACCGAGAAATCGCGGCGCAACAATTGCCGAATTCCAGAACGGCCGTCCGACCAGGCCGACGTACAGGAACGCCGTTACGGTGTGAATGCTGACCGCCCACGCGATCGCCACCAGCACGAACGGCATGTAGAACAGAATTGTCGGTTTTCGATCCATGTACTTCATAAACAACAGGTAGCCGCAAATGTGCAGATTGAGCAGCAGGTACCCGTTCAACACGATCACGTCCCACGACAACATCGAGCCGGGAAAATTGAATTTGCCGATGACCGGGATGAGGTGCCAGAACCGGTCCGGCCGGCCGAGGTCGACCACAACAAACAACAGCGCCATGACAATCGCGGCGATCGCAAGCAGTTCGCCGAACAGCACCACGTCGTGCATGTCCTTGTTGCGGTAAATGTACGCCGGAATTACGAGCATCACCGCCGCCGCGGCAACGCCTACGAGGTACGTGAAGTTCGCGATGTACGCGCCCCACGATACCTGGTCGGTCATGCCGGTCACGGCGAGACCCTGCACGAGCTGCCGCGAATACGCGTTCCCGCCGATGACCGTGAGCACGGTCAGCACGGCCATCCACAGATAGAACTTCCGTGAGCCGCTAAAGCTCAGCACGAAGGCGCGCGCGAGGAATAGGATGTAGTCTCGAAGCAGTTTCACCGCCGCGCCCTCATACGTCAAAGTAATAGAAGAAGCGAGGGGCCGTGCCCGCGTCTTCTTTCAGGATGTACACGCGTTTGTTCTTCAGGATGTAATTGATCTCGCTGTCCGGATCGAGCATATTTCCGAACACACGCGCGCCCGTCGGACACACCTCCATGCACGCGGGATACTGGCCTTCGCGCGTGCGGTGCAGGCAGTACGTGCATTTCTCGACTACCCCCATCGGCCGGATACGGTTGCTGAGGTAGCCCATGTTCGGGTTGATTTCTTCCGGCGGAATCTCTGCCTGCTTCCAGTTGAACCGGCGCGCCTCGTACGGGCAAGCCGCCATGCAGTACCGGCAGCCGATGCACCAGTTGTAATCGATGACCGTAATGCCGTCCGGTTCGGTCCAGGTCGCCTCGACCGGGCACACCTTCGTGCACGGCGGGTTTTGGCACTGTTGGCACTGCACCGGCAGGTAATACTTGCCTTTTGCCGGCACCTGCTCGTGGTCGTAGTAGAGATCGGACTTCTCGACGTCGAGCGATCCCGCCGGCATCTCGAGCACACGGATGTACTGCATCTGCGGATCGCGCGTCTGGTTGTTCTCCTGTACGCACGCCTCGACGCATTTCCGGTTGCCGTTGCAGCGGGAGAGGTTCAGCGCATAGCCGAATTCGACGCCGTCCATCGGCCGAATGTCGCGCACCGTCACTTTCGCGCCATAGTCGCGCGCGACCTCGTTCTCGATGCGGCGAAGGATTTGATCGAGCAGGTCGGGCGTCAAGCGCTTGTAGTGTTGCTGAAGGAATGCGTCCAGGCTGACACCACTGTTTACCGACCGCAACGGCGCGCTGATGCCTGCCAACGACGCAAGGGCCGCCATCGTCCCTACGCCCGCCTTCAGAAAGCTGCGGCGTTGAAGTGTCGGGTCCAAGGCGCCGCCCTGGGTTCCGCGCGGCGCGTTCATGGCGCAGAATCCGGGCCGGAATCTCGGCCATTTGAGAACCGCGACCGCTTCGGCGGCGGCAGCGGCGTCATGGTCTTGAACTTCGGACTGTGCGGATCGTGGCACTGCACGCAGAACAGTTTGGAGCGTCCACCCTTCGACGTGTCCCAATGCCCATTCTGGCGCCCATGAATCCCGGCTTCCCAATCGCGGTACGTCGGACCATGGCATTTCGAACACAGCCGCGCCGGCTGGTCGGCGGGGATTTCATTGCCGTCGTGGTCCACGTAAACGTCACGGTTTCGCGGGTGATGGCAACTCAGGCAGTTTGTGTTCAGGCCGTGGTCCAACGTGATGTTCGCGTGCTCGGACTGGAGCGGGTTTTGCCGGGGCGGCGGCTGAATGCTGAAATGGCATTCTGTACACCGGTAGGTAAACCCCGCCTTCTTGTAGTGTAGCGGCACAAATTCGCCCCGAATCGGAGTCGTGTCAAAAACCGCGCCCTCGACCTCGCGTACATACAGCGACGCCGCATCGACCGGTTCGGCGTAGGGGCTGCACGAAGACAGAACAATGGAGATTCCGAGACCCAGCGTCAGCAATTGGCTCAAGCGCGACTCGATCATCCCTGCAGGTACCCCACCGATATTCGGTTAGTCGATAGAGGCGGAACAGTACTTACCCTCGGAGATCGCAGACGCACAATTCGTGCCGAAAGATGTATTCTTGTGCAATATTTATAAATAACGTAATCTCAATGCCGTACAATGGGTTACGCAGGAGCCGAATTCATGACCGGCCGCCCGGAAAATGTGTAGGGATGACACATCTGTTCAGTACGCAACTGTTTCGAGCCTTGCTCGTCGAACGTCGCCGACAGTGGTCCCCGCGTCTATAAAATCGCGGCCAATTCGGAACCATACCCCGCCCCAGGGGTTTTATGATGCGCTGAAGCGGGTTAGAATGAGGCCCGTTCGGAAGAGCAAGGTCCAGCGTGACGACAAAAGGAGTGGTGAAGAATGGCCACGCCATTATTGAAGCCGATCGACTCGTGGAGCGCCGCCAATGCGAGGCACCTGCTCAACCGGGCTGGTTTCGGCGGTCCGTCCGAGCGGCTCACTAAGATTGCCGCGATGACGCCCGAAGAGGCGGTTTCATTCCTCGTCGATTTCACTGCCCAGCCCACGGACGCCGGCGCACCCGAATTCGTGGTCGCAGTGCGCAGCCCGGAAGAGGTCAGACGCGAGATGGAAGGCCTCAGCGTCGAGGAGCGGCGCGCCAAGGCCAACGAGTACCAACAGGAAGAGCGCGCCGCAATCCAGAAGTTGAAGGGGTGGTGGCTCGAACGGATGCACACCACAGAGCGTCCGCTCGAAGAAAAACTGACGCTGTTCTGGCACGGACACTTCGCCACATCCGCGCAGAAAGTCAAGTCCTCCTGGCATACGCACCAGCTTAACGACGTGTTTCGCAGGAATGCGGCGGGAAATTTCAAGCAGTTGACGATAGACGTCGGCCAGTCGCCGTCGATGCTTCGTTACCTGGACAACAACCGCAGCACAAAGAAGCACCCAAACGAGAACTGGGCGCGCGAACTGATGGAACTTTTCACGCTCGGGCAGGGGCAATACACCGAAGACGACATTAAGGAATCCGCCCGCGCGTTTACGGGTTGGACGGCGGACCATCAGAAGTTTGCATACCGGTTTGATTACCACGACGGCGGTCCGAAGACGTTCATGGGGAAGACTGGCAATTTCGACGGCTGGGACGTCATCAACATTATCTTCGAGCAGCCCGCCGCATCGAGATTCATCGCGGCGAAACTGTGGAAATATTTCGCGTACGACGATCCCGAGAAGGAGATTGTGGAAGGTCTTGCGCAGACGCTGCGCGAAAACAACTACGAACTGCGCCCGATGCTTCGGCAGATGTTCGCGTCGCGCGCATTCTACGGCGATAAGGCGGTCGCCCGGCAAGTGAAGAGCCCGGCCCAGTTCGTCGTGCAACTCGCCTTCGACATGCGTTACGAGAACCCGCCCTATGTCGCCATGGCGCGCGCATGCCAATCGCTCGGCCAAGACCTGTTTTTCCCGCCCAACGTGAAGGGATGGGACGGCAATCTCGCGTGGGTCAATGCGAATGCAATGCTGACCCGTTACAACCTTCCGCAGGGACTCCTTGCCGCGAACGTCGTAAAGGACGCGCGCATGGAAACGACGGCAAAGAAGCCCGGCGGCGAGTCGATGGAACCGGCGATGCAGGACACGATGATGTCCCCGAAAACGGACGACATGCCGGAACGCTGGGACGCGCGCGAGTTCTTGCTTTCGCTCGGTTTCAACACGCCGAACGAGTGCGTGACCAAGCTCGCGGAACACTTCCTGTGCGTGCCGCTCACGGACGCGCAGCGCGCCGAGTTGCTTGCCGCGCTCGAGCCCGCGCTGGGCCCCGACCAGTCCATGAACCGCAAAAACGTAAACCCGAAGAATTTGTTCGCCGCGATGCACCTGCTGCTGAGCACGGCGGAATACCAACTGTGTTAACGAATCCCGGCACCGATACGAGGTAAACGCCAATGAACGTCATCATCTCACGCCGCGGTTTCCTGAAGGGTGCGGCCATGTTCAGCTCGATTGGGCTCGCGCCCGCGTTTCTGGCGCACACGGCCGAGAGCGTTTCAGGCGATGCCGCGCCAATCGCGGGATTCAAGGACGGCCGCATACTCGTCGTCGTGCAGTTGGGCGGCGGAAACGACGGATTGAACACGCTTGTGCCGTGCTCGGACGACTCCTACTACCGCGCGCGGCCCACGATTGGACTAAAGAAGGATAGGCTCATTCGCATCAATGACGATCTTGCCGCAAACGACAAGCTCGCCGACCTCATGAAGCTGTACGACAACGGCCAAGTCGCGATCGTTCAAGGCGTGGGCTATCCGAACCCGGACCGCTCGCATTTTCGTTCGATGGAAATCTGGCATACCGCTAGCGACTCGGACGAATTCCTGTCCCGCGGTTGGATCGGACGCTACTTCGACAACTGCTGCTCCGGTTCCGCGCGCCCGCAGGCCGGTGTCGCGCTGGGAAAGGAGCGGCCGCAAGCCTTTGACGGCGAGAAGGGGATCGGCGTCGCGTTCGAGGACCCGGCAGCCTTCGGTTGGAAACCCGGCAAGGCGACGGACACCGCCGAACGCTTCGAGAAGATCAACGCCGAAGGCAGCAGCAAGAATGACACCTTGGAGTTCCTGCGCCACACAACGTCGAACGCGATCATGAGTTCCTATGAAGTGAAAGAAGCCGCGCAACGCGCGGGCGCGGCCAACACCGGCCAGCGCCCCGGCGCGAAAGACCCGCTGCAAACCGTCGCGGCCCTCATCCGCGGCGATTTGCAGACGCGCATCTACTACGTCAGCACGAGCGGGTTCGATACGCACGCCAACCAGGCGGGCACGCACGATTCGTTGCTCGAACGGTTCGCGCAGTCCCTCGGGCGCTTCCAGCAAACCCTCGAAGCGGATGGTCACGCCGACCGCGTCGTGACGATGGTGTTCTCCGAATTCGGACGCCGAGTCGAGCAGAACGCCAGCGGGGGCACGGACCACGGCACCGCCGCGCCAATGTTCGTTGTGGGCAAGAACGTCAAGGCGGGCATCTATGGCAGCGCGCCCAACTTGACGGATCTCGATGACGGCGACCTGAAGTACGGCGTCGACTTCCGCAGCGTCTACTCCTCTGTACTTAAAGATTGGTTCGAAGTTGCCCCGGAGAAAATCCTGAAGAAGGAATTCAGCCGGATTCCACTCATCGCGTAGTGCGGCCCACCGCCGCCGGACCGCCCCGAACGTGCCGGCGGCGGTGTCAATTTCTATTGAAAAGCTGTCCCGGAAATTCTAGTATCGCCCCGTCGGCCGGATTGGACCCCGGACCGTCACGGAGAACACGGCTTGAGAATCCTCATCGCCGAGGATGACGCGGTATCGCGTCGTATCCTCGAAGCGTATCTTCGGAAATGGGGCCACGACGTCGTCGTAGCCAAGGATGGCGCGGAAGCGTGGGAGTGCCTTCAACGCGAAGACGCGCCCCGGCTTGCGTTGTTAGACTGGATGATGCCCGCCATCGACGGAGTCGAAGTCTGCAAACGCGTACGGGCACGCGATGGCGCGCCGTTCACCTACCTGCTGTTGTTGACCGCGAAAGGCGAGACCGGCGACATTGTGACCGCGCTCGACGCCGGCGCGGACGACTACCTAATCAAACCGTACAACGCGGACGAGTTGCGCTCGCGAATCGGCGCGGGAGAACGCATCGTGCGGCTTCACGAGGAACTGGAACTGGCGAACGCCGCGCTGCGGCGACTCTCACAGACAGATTTCCTGACACAGGTTTCAAACCGCAGCGCCATCGTGCATCGGCTCGAAGAAGAGCTCTCCCGCTCCGCGCGGACCAATGCGCCCCTGGCCGTATTTCTGCTCGACGTCGACCATTTCAAGCGGATTAATGACACCTACGGCCACGCCGCCGGCGACGCCGTCTTGATCGAAGTCGCGCGCCGGCTGAAGGAACAGTGCAGGACTTACGACGCCACCGGCCGGTACGGCGGCGAAGAGTTCGTCGTTATCGCGCCGGGACCGCAACGGACCGAAATCGAGGCAGTGGGCGAACGCGTACGCAAGGCGATCGCGCATGCCCCGTTCGCGTGTGACGACAAGTCGATCGACGTGACCGTGAGCGTCGGCGGAGTCTGGATCGCCCCCGGTGTTGCCGCGTCGGTGGATGTGGTTCTCAGGCGCGCCGACGAGCTGCTCTACCAAGCGAAACACGCCGGGCGCAATTGCATCGTCACCGCGGGCGCGAACGACGACGCCCCGCACCAATCCCCCCATACCATACCCGCGTCCGTTTAGGTTGCGTGACCGCCTCCCACCGCCATCGTTGTAAACGCTATTTTCCTTGCGGCACACTACCGCGACCGGCGCGGCGTGGAGTTCGTTCAACCATGGCATATCGATTGGGAGATTACCTGCTATACGGCGAATTGCGTAACGCCACGCGTTATTCGACGCACGGGCACATCGTGTTGCGAGGCGAGACGGACGCCGAACCCGTCACCGTGATACTCAATCTTACCGGCGACTGCGACCCCGACCTTCGCGGCAAGCATGTCCGGTTCATGCCCGAGAATCCCGACTCGGACGGACCGGCTTTTCGCTGGGACGAGCATAAGGGATTCCAGGATAGGCAAGTCGGCCCCACGGGCACGATGACCGCGGAAGGTTGGGTGCGCACCTTCGAGTGTTCGGTCGACGAATTCCTCCGCCGATCGAAACTGGGCGAGCCACCGCCCACAACGTGGAAACGCCGCCTTTATCTCGAATGGTTCAGCCAGAACGGGCGCGTCGTTATCGAGTTGGGCGGTGTAATCGTCGAGGAATGCATCCGCGAGCCCCGCAAGGGTGACGACGACGACGAGGGCGAATGGGCCGTGATTCCGAACCTCGCCCTCCCGCCGGAGTTGGATACATCGCCGAAACCCGCCGGGCCGAGTTTCACCGTGATCAACGTGGAAGGGGACACTGCACGTGTCGAACACTGGACACCACACTCCCCCGAGCGAGATACCGGTGAAGACGACCCGCTGGAACGGCAGTTCGGCGATGAAGCCGCCGCCATTGATCGCGCGCTACATGACGAAGGCAAATACGACCAGGATATGTACGAGACCGAACTTATCGACTACTGTATCGAGCACGCCGAAGAAAAACCGATTATCGAGTTGCTTGGCGATGCCGGTAAGTTGCCCATGCCGGAAGACCTCGATGACGATCAAGTCGAAGCCCAACTCAAGGGCCTGCTTGGTCAAATGGCGATGCTCGGTGTCGCCCTCGACGTGTGCGAACACTACACCCCGCGTGAATGCTACCGCCTCTTGCGCGACACGATTCTTCCCGACAACTCGACCTACGAAGAACTCATCGGCACGGGCTGGGTCACCCACATCATGACCAGCGAATACTGCAAGGCATGCGAGGAGCAATTCGAGCGGGAGTACGCCGAAGAAGAACGGAAGCGCAAAGAGGAAGGGGAGCGGAACTGAACCCCGCCTTCAGCGTGCAAGCAGCTTAATAGAATTCGACGCCAAACAATTTTGCTTGTCGCAGTTTGAACGAAAAAATCACCGGCTTCCCTCCGTGGTTTAGTTTGTCGTCCCCGTTCCACGTAACCGGCAGTTGGAGGCTGTCACCGATGATGCGGTCGGCAGTGTCAAAGGTGCGCCCCTCGATCACGCCGCCGGGAAATGCGCGCACCTGTGTTTTGATATACCCGCTGGGTTTGACCGACGCGTTGAGTCGAATGCGATCGCCGCGAGGAATCACCGCGACTGTTGCGAACTCGCCTTCTTCGTCGCACTGCAGTGCGACCAGCCGGCCCTTGGGCCAGGTCGCGATTCCGCCGACGCCCTGAACGCCGGGAAACAGTCCCTTGCGTTTGTCGAATGCGCGGCCGGGGTATTTATGCGGGATCGGATTGCCGCCGTACGTGATGCCCCACTTGTCGCCCGCATAATCGAGGAGGTTGCCGCTGCACACGACGTAGCCGCCGTCCGGCGCGCCCACCGCGCCCAAGCCCACCACCGGTCCGCCGGGCACGCGTGACCAGACGTTGCCGTCGGGACTCGACAAGAGCCACGTTGCGCCGCCGTCGCTTTCGAGTTCCCAAATCCACGGGAACATCACGTAGTTATCGGAGATGCCAGGCAGCGTCGTTGCGCAATTGGTGTAGTAGAGATGGCTTGGCGCCATGTCCGCTCCCGTGGTCACGATAATCTCCGGTTTGCTGAAATGCCGAAAGTCCTTGCTCGTCGCGCGCGCGATGGAGCGGCGGCCCACACCGATCCAACTGTCGATATTCTCCTTTTCAAACCCCGGCGCCTTTTGCGTCGCCTGCCAGCCACGGACGATCGCGACATATTCCTTACGATTGGGATCGTAATAACAAACGTTCTGCGTATCGGCGTGCTGAATCATGAGCGGTTCGGGCAGCGACGTCCAATGCAGTCCGTCGGGAGACACCGCGCCGAACACGGCCACGACACAACGATAGCCGCCGACGTCCGTGCGCCGCGCCATCGTATCGACTTCATCCGGATACTTGGCGGCAAACGCGTTCCACTCGTCGTCGGTGATGATGCCGAGATAGAACATCTTGTAACGTTCGTCGGTCGAGGAGGGATCGACGAATACCGTGCCGCCGTGAAATCCGCGTACGGAGCCATTCAGGTCGCCGCGAAAAACGATGTTGTTGTCCTTGTTGCCCGCGTATTCGATAAGGCCGAGCTTCGGGATGGTCCACGTGACGGCATCTGCCGACTCCGCGTAGGCGATGTGGCTGTTGTATCCGGGAAGTATCTTGTCCTTGCTGCTGAACGGCTCGGGATCCGGCGTTGCACCGACGGTGTACCACGATCTGTACTTGCCGTCGTCGAACACCTGCGCCGCGATCTGGCCCGGTTGGAACGGCGCCTTCTCCGCGGGTTGCGCAACGAGTTTGATGCCGCGCGGCATGTCAATCGTCTCGAACTTCGCGGGCCGCGTTCCGTCGCCCTCGAGCCACGCGCCGACGTTCTTTTCCGCTTCGGTTGCGTCGGGGGCGACGTCCACTTTCCAGCCGAAGCTGCCTTGGCGAACGTACTGCCAGCTCGTGAAATAGATAAAGTTCGACTTGAGTTCGACGGGTTCGCCGTAGAAGCGATCGACTTGGGCGTGGGTGGTTAGCGCAATTCCGAGAGCGATGAAAAGGTGTCGGCTCATTGCCATGCTCCGTTCGGGTGTCGGGTGTCGGGTGTCGGGTATCGGGTGTCGGGTGTCGGGTTTCGGGTGTCGGGTATCGGGTGTCGGGTATCGGGTTTCGGGTATCGGGTGTCGGGTTTCGGGTATCGGGTATCGGGTATCGGGAATTCAGGCCATTGGCGAGGCCCCAGGCTCAACGTGCATGTCCTTGCAGGGACGAGATCAATTTTGTCAACATCTTTCCAACATCCTGCGCGAGCGCCCAGGTTTTCTTCGCCTCGCCGCGCGATATGTATTCGAGTCTTCCCGAGACAATCAAGTGCGTTTCGAGTTCTGCAAGAGAGCCTTTCGCAATCGAAAGATGGCGCAAATAGTCACCTCGATGGGAACGCCCGTAACCTTCAGCGATATTCGCAGGTATTGAAGCAGCGGCCCGCTGTATTTGGGGTATGAGCCCGAATCGTTCGCTCGGCGGCATGCGTTTGGACAAACGATAAACCTCGACTACCAGGTCGACAGACTTCTTCCAAACATCGAGTTCTCGATACGTTGAGATCGCCTTTGGCATTCTCATCGCTCCTTCCTTCTTTTCTTCGCGTTCCCGAAACCCGAAACCCGAAACCCGATACCCGATCTCCTCCGATTCCCCATTCTCGACGTCTTCGCTTGTAGAGTTTCGACAGGACTACGCGACTTCCCGATGCGCTCCCCCTTCTTCGCGTGCCCGAAACCCGAAACCCGATACCCGATACCCGGCTCCTCATTCACCAGCGACTCGAATTCCTCCGGTATGGCCGTCTTGAACACCAACCGCTTGCCGGAGATCGGATGCGGAAACGCCAGGTAGTACGCATGCAATCCAAGCCGCTTTATAGGATTGCCGTGCGCATCATATTTCTTGTCGCCGACGATTGGATTGCCGTGTTCGGACAGGTGTGCGCGTATTTGGTTCTTGCGACCCGTCTCTAACTTTACTTCAAGCAGAGAGAAATGCCGCGTGCTTCGGATCAGGAGATATTTTGTAATCGCCAACTTCGCTTCGTCCGATGGCGGGGCGCTGTGCATACGCAAACTCTTCGGATGCTCGCGAAGATGGGAGCGAATGGTCCCGGACGCTTCGCGGGGCACGCCTTCCACGACGGCGTAGTACTTCTTCTCCGCGCTCTCCCAGTTCTGCTGCATCGCACGCTTGGCCTCCTCCGTGCGCGCAAATACGAGCAGGCCCGACGTGTCGCGGTCGAGCCGGTGAACGATGAAAATGCGCTCGCCCCGGTGCGGGCGGTCCTCCTGCACGTATGCCATCACCTGCCGGTACGCAGTCCGGTGCGTTTCCTTTTCCGTCGCGATCGTCAGCAACCCTTCCGGTTTGTTGACGACTATGATGTGCCGATCTTCGAACACGATCTCCGGCATTGTCGCGCTTGGCTTGCAGACCGGCGCCGGCGCCCCGCGCTCGATGACAACCCTATCCTTGGGTTCGAGCACGTGGTCGTGGCGTGTGACGGGGTTCCCATTCACGAACACCGCCCTGTGTCTGAGCAACTGCTTGAGCGCGGTCCGCTTTGTTTCCGGGTACTGCGACTGAAGGTAACGCAGTAACGCGGTGCGCTCCTTCACGATAAGCGTGCGGGACGATTTCATGGATAGTCGGTGCTCCTGCCGGCGCTGCAACTGCGATTTGATTCCCCGAGTCCATCTTATCCGTTGACGGTGCGGTAATCGACCAGCCGGTAGTGGGTTGCGCATACCGCGCGAATAAGCAGTTTTCGCAGTTGCAGACGACGCACTTCCATTCCGGCACGTCTGACATTCCATTCTCGCAAAATTTGGCTCCAGCGTACGGAATAACCTGACTTTACAGCACTCCACAACCTCGCGCGGGATTGTTCGGTCGATCCTCGTGTGTTATGATACCGAATGCTATGCTGCGGCCTTGTGCCTGTGCGGCGTAAGATAAGGGATTTGCTTTAGTTATGAATGGAATTTTCAAGCAGTTGTCCCTCTGGGTCGTTTTTCTCATTATCGTGGTCCTACTCCTCACGACCCTCAACAAAGGGCAGACCCCCAAGGGACAGTTCGGCCCGGAAGAGTTCACTGCGCAACTCGAGCAGGGCAATGTGAAACGCATCCAAATTAGTATGGGTGGCGAAAAGGGCATTTACACCGTCAAAGGAGAGCTAATACAGGAAGTCGACGGTCGCAAAAGCTTTTCATTCAATTCGCTCGAAAAGTACGCGAACGAATATTACGAAAAGGCCATGGAGAAGGGCATTCCAGCCGACGTAGACAAGGAGTCCTCCGGCATTCTCGTATCGATACTGATCAATATCGTGCCGCTCATTCTTATCGTGGCCGTGTTCTGGTTCTTCATGTTCCGCCAGATGCAGGGCGGCAGCAACAAGGCGCTGTCCTTTGGCAAGAGCCGCGCGCGTCTGGTCAACCACAGCGACAAGGTCGTCACGTTTGACGACGTTGCCGGCGTGGACGAGGCGAAGGAAGAGTTGCAGGAGATCATCGAGTTCCTGAAGGAACCGAAAAAGTTCTCGCGGCTCGGCGGCAAGATTCCCAAGGGCGTGCTGCTCGTCGGCCCTCCGGGATCGGGGAAGACGCTGCTTGCGCGCGCGGTCGCGGGCGAAGCGCACGTTCCGTTCTTCAGCATCAGCGGCTCGGATTTCGTCGAGATGTTCGTCGGCGTCGGCGCGAGCCGCGTGCGCGACCTGTTCCAGCAGGGGCAGAAGCACGCGCCGTGCATCATCTTCATCGACGAAATCGACGCGGTCGGCCGCCAGCGCGGCGCGGGCCTCGGCGGCGGCCACGACGAGCGCGAGCAAACCTTGAATCAGTTGCTCGTCGAGATGGACGGCTTTAACACGAGCGAGGGCGTCATCCTCATGGCCGCGACCAACCGGCCGGACGTGCTCGACCGCGCACTGCTTCGCCCGGGCCGCTTCGACCGGCAGATCGTCGTCGCAAACCCCGACATCAAGGGCCGCGAAGCGATCCTCGGCATCCACATCCGCAACAACGGCGTGCCCTGCGACCAAACCGTTTCCGTCAATACCCTCGCGCGCGGCACCTCCGGCTTCTCCGGCGCGGACCTTGCGAACATGGTGAACGAAGCCGCGCTGCTCGCCGCGCGCCGCAACCAGGACAAAGTCACCGCGCAGGACTTCGAGGACGCCAAGGACCGCGTGCTGATGGGACCGGAGCGGCGTTCGCTCGTTTTGAGCGCGAAGGAAAAGAAGAACACTGCGTTTCACGAAGCGGGTCACGTGATCGTGGGCCGACTCTTGCCGCACGCGGACCCCGTGCACAAGGTGACGATCATTCCGCGCGGGCCGGCGCTCGGCGTCACCAGCATGATCCCGCTCGAGGACCGCTACTCGTACTCGAAGGAATACTGCCTCGCCGCGCTCCGCATGATGATGGGCGGGCGCGCCGCGGAAGACGTCATGTTTGGCCAATTCAGCAGCGGCGCCGCGGGCGACCTCAAGAGCGCGACCGAACTCGCGCACCGCATGGTCTGCCAGTGGGGCATGAGCGAGATGGGCCCCATTTCCTTCGGGTCGAATACGGAGGTGTTCCTGGGCCGTGACTTCATGCGCGAGCGCGATTTCAGCGAGGAGACTGCGTCGGCCATCGACAAAGCCATCCACAAGCTCCTCGAAGACGCCTACGGCGATGCGAAGAAGATGCTCATCGAGCACAAGAACATCCTCGTCGCGCTCTCCGAGGAACTCTACGAGCGCGAAACGCTCGACGCCGAGGAGATCGACGACCTCTTCCGCAAGCACGGCCTCGGTCATCTGTTGCCGGTGAAGAAAGAATCGCCTCCGGGCACCCCGCCCAAAGGCATCGAAGTCGCGCCCGACAAGAAAGCCGCGCGCGAACCCGAAGTCGGCGGCGGCCTCGGCCCCGGCGATATGGTCCCCGGCCCGGCGTGAGCGTGATGCAACGGACCGTTTTCTCGGCGCCTCCAAGTTCTTTTGGAGGCGTTGCCGCTTTAGCCGGTGTAAAGCGCCCAGGAATGCGCCGCGGTAGCGGCGCTTTTCCGGGCACGTTGGCATCGGGCCCGCCAGGGCGGCAGCGCTTGACCGCACTCGCAGGCGCATGGCGCAGGTGACTCGGATGGGGGCCCCGTCTGTCGCGCGCGAGACGCTCATCATGGGGGTGTTGAACGTCACGCCGGATTCGTTTTCGGACGGCGGGAAATATTCGAGCGCAGAAGCCGCAGTGGCGCACGCGCGCGAGATGGCCGCCGAGGGTGCGCACATCGTCGACGTCGGCGGCGAGTCGTCCCGGCCAGGCGCGGAGCCGCTCGACCCGAACGAAGAACAAGGCCGCGTGCTCCCGGTCATCGAGCAGATCGCGGCGGAGCGCATTCCCATTTCCATCGACACGTATCACGCTGACACCGCGCGCCGCGCGCTTTCCCTTGGCGCGGGCATGGTGAACGATATCACGGCGCTGCGCGGCGATCCGGGCATGGCGGAGGTTGTCGCGGAAGCAGCGTGTACGTGTGTGCTGATGCACATGCTCGGAACGCCGCGCACCATGCAGCGCGCCCCGCGCTACAACGACGTGGTCGATGACATTTGCCGGTTCTTCGACGAGCGAATCCGCTACGCGACGAAGACGGGCATTCGCGAAGAGGCAATTTGGCTCGACCCGGGCTTCGGCTTTGGAAAAACCCCCGCGCACAACCTCGAGATCCTGCGCCGCCTTTCCGAATTCAAGAAGTTCGGCAGGCCGATTTTGATCGGCACGTCCAATAAGTCGACAATTGGGGAGGTACTCGGTGTTGCCGTCGACGATCGCATGGAGGGGACGGCGGCAACGGTGGCCATCGCCATCGCCCACGGCGCGGACGCGGTACGCGTCCATGACGTGAAGCGGATGGCGCGCGTCGCCAAGATGACCGATGCTATTGTTAGAGGGACGTATAGTGAATGACCGCTGCGTTTCGGGCAATTGCGAGTCAAAGCAGAGCTCTTCAGGAGCGCGTTACCAAGCGGAGCCTGGTAACGAGAATGGGACTGAAGCTTGGTAACGAGAGTGGGACTCGTGAGAGGGACCTTCAATGAGTGACCGTATGTTTGGGACCGACGGTATCCGCGGCGTGGCGAACATGGCGCCGGTGAACGTTGAGACCGTATTGAAAGTAGGCCGCGCGGCGGGATACCTGTACCAGCAGGAAGCGCGCCGCCACACCATCCTCATCGGCAAGGACACGCGCATTTCCGGCTATATGGTCGAGAACGCGCTGACCGCCGGGCTGTGTTCGATGGGAGTGAACGTGCTCCTGACCGGCCCGTTGCCGACGCCGGGCGTGTCGTACATCATGCGCAGCCTGCGCTGCGACGGCGCAATCATGATCAGCGCATCGCACAACGCATTCCAATACAACGGAATCAAGTTCTTCGCGCGCGACGGCTTTAAGATTGCCGACGAAGTCGAGGACGAGATCGAGAAGCTCGTCATCAGCGGCGAGATCGACAACATGCGTCCGACCGCGGGCGAGATCGGGACCGCGCGCCGCATCGACGACGCCGTCGGGCGCTACATCGAATTCGCCAAGGCGACATTCCCGAAGGGCATGCGGCTGGACGGCCTCAAGATTGTTGTCGATACCGCCAACGGCGCGTCGTACAAGTGCGGGCACTATACGTTCAGCGAACTGGGCGCGGAAGTCATTCCGATTCACAACAATCCGAACGGCCGCAACATCAACGAGAATTGCGGATCGGTCCATCCCGAAGAAATGCGCGCAACGGTCATTCGCGAGCGCGCGGACGTCGGCATCGCGTTCGACGGCGACGGCGATCGCATTGTCATGGCGGACGGCGACGGCCGCATGCTCGACGGCAACGCGCTGCTCTCCATTCTTGGCGTTGATCTGCTTGAACGCGAGGCCCTGCCCGGAAAAGCAATAGCGACGAACATCATGGCGAACGGCGGTCTCGCGAAGGCAATCGAAACGCACGGCGGCAGCGTCGTGTGGACCAAAGTCGGCGACCGCTTTGTGGTTGAAGCATTGCGCGAACGCGGCCTCACGATTGGCGGGGAAGCCTCCGGTCACATGGTCATGCTCGATCATAACGTCACCGGCGACGCCCTCATTGCGGCGCTTCAAATCCTCGCCACGATGATCCGCCGCGATCAACCGCTTGCCAGCCTCGCGTCCGTTTACCAACCCATGCCTGAAGCGAACCAATCCGTCCCGCTCAACGGCAAACCCGTTCCCAGCGAAGAGGTCATCGACTCCGTCCGCAAAGACGCCGAAGACGAACTTGTCGGCACCGGCCGCGTGGTAATCCGCCCCTCGGGTACCGAACCTGTCATTCGCATCATGGTGCAGCACGAAAAAGCGAAAGTGGCCGAAGGATTGGCGAAACAACTGGCGAAGAAAATCGCTGCGCTGTGAGGGAGTTGGGAAGAAAGGAAGTTAGGGAGTTAGGAAGTCAGGGAGCAAGAGATTGGCGGCGAGTTTGTGCAAAGAGTTGGTCGTTTGGCAAAAGTCGATGTCGCTGGCCAGGCAATGCTACAAGGTCACAGAGTCGTTTCCCAAAAGCGAAGCATTCGGAATTTCGTTGCAGATTCGCCGGGCTGCCGTATCCATCCCGTGCAATATTGCCGAAGGCTGGGGCAGGGAAGGTGCAAAGGAATTCTCGCAGTTCTTGCGCATCGCTCAGGGAAGCACGAAAGAACTCGAGACCCTACTTCTGCTCGCACAGGATCTCTACCCGCAACACGCCGTGAAAGCGCCCGAGCTATTGGCGATTTTGGCTGAAATAAGCCGTATGCTCCGCGCGCTCATGGCCAAACTAAGCACCAAACCAAGGTAATGCGCATCACGATGAACTGCTTCCTCTCTTTCTCGCTTCCTGACTTCCTCACTCCCTCGCTTCCTAACTTCCTAACTCCTCCTCCCATGCCGGAGTTCCCTCCATGCAACCCGAAATGACTGCGCACGCCATCGAGGAAATCCTGCACTCTTTTCAGTGGATGGAT
Organism: Candidatus Hydrogenedentota bacterium; assembly: GCA_013359265.1. Classification (NCBI taxonomy): domain Bacteria; kingdom Pseudomonadati; phylum Candidatus Hydrogenedentota; species Candidatus Hydrogenedentota bacterium. The sequence continues at coordinate 30,598 of JABWCD010000009.1, read as the reverse complement.
CCACACACGCACATTGACGCGGCGCACCTTTCCGCGCGCGGGCTCGACGACATCCTGCTGTATCACATGTGCATCAGCGACCTGTATGCGGCGGGGTGTCCGTCGGGGGCGCGGATTCCGGAGGATCGCACGGAAGAGGAAGCGGCACGGCGCGTCGAGGAAGCGATCCCGTATCTTGCGAAGGCGCGCAACACGGCCATGTCCTGGGGCGTCCGCATCATTCTCGCGGACTTGTACAACTGGCACACGCCGATCGATTCGAGCAACTGGCGTAACCTTGACCGTCTCATTAAACATCACGCATCGAACCCCGTCTGGTCACGCGAGATCCTGCGCCGCGCGAACATCGCGCGCACCGGCACCGAACTCTTCCGTCAGCGCGACGGTTCCGCGGACGATCTGCTGCAATACGCAATCGAATGGTCGTTCTTCGCGCGAACGCAATGGGGCCAGCCCGACATTCCGCTGTACGAACTCGAGCGTGCGTGGAATGCTACGGCGCCGCAATGGACGCTGCCGGTCACGTTCGATCGCAAGTCCGCGCCGCCGCTGCACAAGACGATCAAGACCGTCGAGGATATCGATGCGGCGGTCGCGCATTACTGCGCACTTCTTCCGTACGACAAAGTGACGGCAACGGCGCAACACGTCTCGACCGATATCGACTACGCAATGCCGAGCGCCGATCAGGTGTCGGCCGCATTGAAGGCGCGCGCGAATGCGGGCGATCGCGAACGCGACATTTACTCGAGCTACATCATGCACCGGTTTTTGGGGGAGCTCGAGAAGCACGGCGACGAGATTGTTTTTCAATTCTCGTTCGGCGCGGAATCGTTGCCGTACGAGACCGGGTCGCGGCTGAGCCAGCGCGCCATCGGGCAGCTTGGCGAAATCGTTGCGCGGTATCCCAAACTCAAATTCATGTGCTTCCTTTCTAGCCGGCACGCCAATCAGTCGCTCTGCACGCTCGCGCGCGAGCTGCCGAACCTCTCGTTGTGCGGCTACTGGTGGCACAACTTCTTCCCCGGCGCCATCCGCCAGGTCATGGAGGAGCGCCTCGATATGTTGCCGGTCAACAAGCAGATCGGATTCTTCAGCGACGCCTATACTGTCGAATGGACCTACGCCAAAGCCGTCATCACGCGCAAACTCCTCGCCGAGGTCCTTGCCGACAAGGTGCAACTCGGCCAGTACTCCTTCAACGACATCCACGATATCGCTTACGGCATCCTGCACCAATCGTCCTGCGACCTACTCGGCATGACACCGCGGGCGTAGTCGCCACCGTGTTGGCGCTCCTATCTATTGGCCCAACGTGTTGCACTCGGTGTGCGCGGCGCAGTCGCGGACTAGGCCATGATTGGTCGGCAAGACGAGCGGGACGGAACTACACCATGCGAAACGACCTCTGTTTAATTGACAGGGGCGGTGTAAAATCGACGATTATTGCGGCGGGCTAGATTAAGTCGCGACGCGACAGGGGAGAATCGCGAATTTTGCGCATCACGAATCAGGTGCTATACTTTCCGGTCGGTACGCGTGGCGTATCGTACCGCAGTTGACGAAGTGGACACCGCATGATCACGAAGCTGGCCCCGTTCTTCCGCAGTTCGGTCTTCAAAAAGCAGTTGGTCGCGATTACCGGCCTGATTCTCGTCGGGTTCATCATCGTTCACATGGCCGGCAACTTTATCCTGTTCTTTGGCCCCGAAGCGTTCAACCACTACTCGGAAACGCTTCATGCCGTGCCCGAGTTGCTGTGGATCGCCCGTGCAGTCCTGATCGTCGCGGCGGTCGTCCACATTCGGTTCTCGATCCTCGTCACGCGCGAAAACCGGAAATCCGGCGGCACCAACCGCTACGCAGTGGCGGCCACGCGCGGCGAGACCAACTTCGCGAAAAAGTTCATGATCCTCACCGGCGCGCTCCTTTTCTTGTTCCTTTTTTTGCATCTCTCCGACTTCACCATCGCCGGAAAGACCGGCCCGTCCGTCGAGTTGAAGGGGCAGGAATACGAGTTGTACGGATTGGTTTGGAATTCGTTCCTTAACCCCTTGCGCGTGGTCATATACCTTGCAGCGGTCTGGTGCGTCGGTATGCACCTCAGCCACGGAATCCAGAGCATGTTTCAGTCCATCGGTTTCTATCACGACCGCTACACGCCCGTGATCCGGCAAGCCAGCCTCGTCATTGGCGCGGTGGTCGCGTGCGGGTTCAGTCTCGTTCCAATCTACGTAATCGTGCGGAACATCATCGGCGGGCCGGCGGTATGAAAAGCGTTGAGGGACTGCCGCAACCCTTTCAGGGTAGATACGGGGTGGGGGTGGTCTTTACCCAGGGTAGCCGCGCCTTCGTCGAAGCGACTCCGACGCGTCAACCCTGGGCTGCTCGCCGTAACCCCTATCGAGGTAATTCCAATCTCAATCCGTTGTTGCACAGTAGGCACTGGAGCAATGGAAATGACTCCATACCGGGCAGACCCGACAGACCCGAGCAATAAATGAGCACCACGAACACCCTCAATTCCAGAATCCCCTCCGGGCCGATCGCCGAGAAGTGGACCCGGCACAAGTTCGAGATGAAGCTGGTGAATCCGGCGAACAAGCGCAAGTACACGATCATCGTCGTGGGAACGGGGTTGGCCGGGGCGTCGGCGTCGGCGTCGCTGTCGGAGTTGGGGTACAAGGTCAAGACGTTCTGCATTCAGGATTCGCCGCGCAGGGCTCACAGCATCGCCGCGCAGGGCGGCATCAACGCTGCGAAAAATTATCAGAATGACGGCGACAGCGTGTACCGCCTGTTTTACGACACCGTGAAGGGCGGGGACTTCCGCGCGCGCGAAGCGAACGTGTACCGGCTCGCGGAGTTGAGCGTCAACATCATCGACCAGTGCGTGGCGCAGGGCGTGCCGTTTGCGCGCGAGTACGGCGGACTGCTGGATAACCGCTCGTTCGGCGGCGCGCAGGTCAGCCGCACGTTCTACGCGCGCGGCCAGACGGGCCAGCAGTTACTCCTCGGCGCGTACAGCGCGCTGATGAAAGAAGTCGCCAAGAAAGGCGTCGAACTCTATCCGCGCCGCGAGATGCTCGACATCGTCGTGATCGATGGCAAGGCGCGCGGGATCGTCTGCCGCAACTTGCTCACGGGCGAGATCGAGTCGCACGCCGCGGACGCGGTCATCCTCGCGACGGGCGGCTACGGCAACGTCTTCTATCTTTCGACGAATGCGAAGGCGTGCAACGTCACCGCGGCGTGGCGCGCGCACAAGAAAGGCGCGTACTTCGCGAACCCGTGCTACACGCAGATTCATCCCACGTGCATCCCCGTGCACGGCGACTACCAGTCCAAGCTCACGCTGATGAGCGAAAGCCTGCGCAACGATGGACGCATCTGGGTGCCGAAAAAACAGGGAGACACGCGCCCGCCCGATCAGATTCCGGAAGACGAGCGCGACTATTATCTCGAACGCAAATATCCGTCCTTCGGCAATCTCGCGCCGCGCGACATCTCGTCGCGCAGCGCCAAAGAACAGTGCGACGCGGGCAGGGGAGTGGGTTCGGGCCAGGCGGTTTATCTCGATTTCCGCGACGCGATTCAGCGCCTCGGCAAGGACCTCATCGAAGCGCGGTACGGCAACCTGTTTCAGATGTACGAACGCATTGTCGATGAAGACCCCTACAAGCGCCCGATGATGATCTATCCCGCCGTGCACTACACCATGGGCGGACTGTGGGTCGATTACAATCTCATGAGCAACCTGCCGGGACTGCACGTACTCGGCGAAGCGAACTTCTCCGACCACGGCGCGAACCGCCTCGGCGCGAGCGCGCTTATGCAGGGGCTTGCCGACGGATACTTCGTCATTCCGTACACCATTGGCCACTACCTCGCATCGACCAAGTTCGAAAAGGTGGACACGAGCCACGCCGAATTCAGGGCCGCGGAGGAGGAAGCGAAGAAGCGCATCGACACGCTGCTTTCGATCAAGGGAAAGCGCACCGTGGACAGTTTCCACCGCGAACTGGGTCTGCTCTGCTGGGACAAGTGCGGCATGGCGCGCAATAAGGCGGGACTGAACGAGGCGCTACAGATGATTCCCGCGATCCGCGACGAATTCTGGAAGAATGTCACGGTAGTCGGCAATGGCGAAGACTTCAACCAGTGCCTCGAACGCGCCGGTCGCGTCGCCGATTTCCTCGAGTTCGCCGAACTCATGGTGCGCGACGCGTTCCACCGCGAAGAGTCCTGCGGCGGCCACTTCCGCGAAGAACACCAGACCGAAGACGGCGAAGCCAAACGCGACGATATGAATTTCTGCTACGCGGGCGCGTGGGAATTTACCGGCGTTGACAGTGCGCCCACGCTGCATAAGGAAACGCTGGAATTCAAAGAAGTGCACTTGGCGACGAGAAGCTACAAATGAAGGAATTTTGGATTTTGGATTTTGGATTTTGGATTGGGAACTGCAAACGGACAAAGCGGCCCGCTGCGTTATGCTGCTTGCCTAAGTACTGGTCTTCGCCAAATCCGCGTGTATCCGCGCGATCCGCGGTCGCATTCGCCCTTTCAATCCAAAATCCAAAATCCAAAATCCAAAATAGGTTTCGTTCATGTCGCGCAAGATAAACCTCACGCTGAAAGTCTGGCGGCAGAAGAATGCTGCCGCCCCTGGCCGCCTTGAAACCTACGAAGCGAAGGGCATCGATACGGACGCGTCGTTCTTGGAAATGCTCGACATCGTCAACGCGGAATTGGAGACGAAGGGCATCGAGCCGATCGCGTTTGATCACGATTGCCGCGAAGGCATCTGCGGCAGTTGTGGCGCGGTGGTGAACGGGCAGGCGCACGGGCCGGAGAAGGAAACGACGCTGTGCCAGTTGCACATGCGCAAGTTTAAGGACGGCGACACGATCACGATCGAGCCGTGGCGCGCGAAGGGCTTTCCGATAATCAAGGACCTCGTATGCGATCGGTCCGCGTTCGATCGCATCATTCAGGCGGGCGGCTTTATCAGCGTGCGTACGGGCCAGGCGGCCGAAGCGCACAGCATTCCTGTGCCGAAAGACAAGGCCGATTGGGCGATGGACGCCGCGCAATGCATCGGCTGCGGCGCCTGCGTCGCGGCGTGTCCGAACGCGTCCGCGATGCTGTTCGTGTCGGCGAAAGTCGCGCACCTCAACGTGCTGCCCCAAGGCCAACCCGAAAGACACAGCCGCGTCCTCGGCATGGTTGCGCAGATGGACGCCGAAGGCTTCGGCAACTGCTCAAACCACTACGAATGCGAAGCCGCCTGCCCGAAAGGCATCTCCGTCAAGAACATCGCGAAAATGAACCGCGACTACCTCGCCGCGGCATTGGGCGCGTAAAAGCTTCGAAGGAAACCTTTTCTTTCGATGATGGCAGAGGTTTCCCTCGCGCTCGCTTCCCCGATAAGGCGGCCTTTTTTCTACTTCCGCTCCCTCAGCACAGGCCCTGCCGGACAACAAAAAGATGAACAAAATGTAATTTGGAGATTCGCCGATCTCGATGGTACAAGCTAGGTACAGCGAATCGCCGCCGAAACAAGGCGGCAAGGCTGAATCGAACCTGTGCGTGTGTCTGGGAGATTTCGGCGATGAAAGTCCTCAATACTGCGGAAACTGAAATCCTGCTGCGCCGGCGCGACGCCATCGCCGCGCTTGGAGCGGGCGTCGGCGCGGCGATACTTGGAGAGGCGGCGCAAGGCCGTCCCGCAAGCGCGGAAACGGTCGGCGGCGAGAAAACGTGCATCCTTTTGCCCGAGCTAACTGAGGGGCCCTACTACCTGTCCACGCATCCGTTTCGATCCGACATCCGGGAAGACCGCGACGGCATCACGCTCAAACTGCGGCTCAAAGTGCGAGACGTATCCACCTGCGCACCCATCGAAGGCGCAACCGTCGAGATTTGGCACGCGGATGCCGATGGCAATTATTCGGGTGTGAACGGCGCTACGACCACGTTCTTGCGCGGGCAACAGACGAGCAACGACAAGGGCGCCGTCACCTTTACAACGATTTATCCCGGCTGGTACCCGGGCAGGACGCCGCACATCCACGTGAAAGTTCACGTTGGCGGCTCGTACGTGCACACCGGCCAGCTGTTCTTCGACGAAGACGTTACCAGTTACGTCTACACGCAACAGCCGTATGCAACGAGCGGCCAGGCCGATACGGCGAACGAAGAAGACGATATCTACGAGCAAAGCGCGGGGCAGTCGCTGTTGCGGCTGCGCAGCCGCGACGGGTTTTACGTCGGCAAGCTTGCGCTCGGTGTGCAGCCGGTGTGAAGCAGGCGAGCGCTGCATGGGCGCCGCTAGGAAGTTTTTCAGGAAAACTGTGGCCACTGAAGCAGGGCTCACGTTCGAGTGAATGAGATACAGAGCATTCAATCACGATTTCGAGCACAAGCACGAAAGACTGGTCACGCAATACCTGGCTTTGCTGGGAGTCCTTGGAACGGTCGGAAGAGACAATTGAATCAACAAGGTACTTCATCCGTGGGAATGCTCCCCTCCGCGGGTGAGTGCTCAGACTTGCCGCTGATGGTGTTGGCGTTGAACCGTACCGCGCGCCAATTGCCGAACCAAGCAGCGCAAGTCCGAGAACACAAGCGGGGGGAATACTCTTTCTCCGAGTTCGCTACAGGACTACGAAGCGGGCGGTGCTACCCACACGCGATTCCGCCACCCGCTTCCAACTCCACCATCCGCAGCGCCGGAAAGAGGGAGTTCCCCCCGCGTTCAACCGAATGGTCTGTGGCCGCGCACGACGAAATCGCCGGTGCAGTCCGTTCGTGCTCCTGCTTCGTGCGTCGTCATCGGACTCGTGAATCGCTCCGCGAATTCCGAGCGTCAATTACGAGTGGCGATCCCGATAGAGCGGCAAGGTGGTTGCGAAAGTGGCTGCTGATGGCAAACCCTCATACGGAGAATTAGATGGCGGAGAGGGCGAGATTCGAACTCGCGGTACCCCAATGGAGTACAACGGCTTTCGAGGCCGCCGCCTTCAACCACTCGGCCACCTCTCCGCGGACGACAGGGTTTGTCGTGAAACGATATGTAAAAAGGTAGTTTAGCAAACGGAATGCGGGGGGTTCCACCTTCCATCCTTCGCGCAGCGCGGAAACGAAGACGCCCGGCACGGAAGCCGGGCGCTACGGAGAATCTCTCACGGACACAGTTCTTTTCAGTCCGACGTGGTCCGCTGCTAATCCGCCAATTCCCGAATCCAGATGTTGCGGAAGAGGACGGGGTTGCCGTGGTCTTGGAGTTGGATGGGGCCTTTGTCGCCGTGGGGGACGTAGGGTGTGATGGAGTGGGGGCCGCGCCAGCCTGTGCCGCCGCTGAGTTCGACCTTGTCGTGTACGAGCACGCCGTTGTGGAACACCGTAAACGTGGCCTTCTTCGCAACTTTCTTCCCTTTGAAAATTGGGCGGTGATAGACGATGTCGTAGGTCTGCCATTCGCCGGGTTTGCGGCACGCGTTCGCGAGCGGCGGTTTGCGGCCGTAGAGCGCGGCACATTGTCCGTCGAAATAGGTTGTGTTGTTGTACGAATCAAGCACCTGGATTTCGTAGCGTCCGTGCAGAAACACGCCGCTGTTTCCGCGGCCCTGCCCATCGCCGTCGACGTGCACGGGCGTGGCAAACTCGACGTGCAACTGGCACGATCCGAATTCCTGTTTCGTTCGAATGTAGCCCGAATCTTTCGTCGGCGACATTGCGCCATCGACCAGAATCCACTTGGTGTCCTCGCCTTCCTTCGTGGACGTCCACTTCGAGAGGTCCTTGCCGTCGAAGAGGACGATTGCGTCCGACGGCGAGGGCACGGGATCGCCGGCGGGACCGGGCGTCACGACGGGCGGCGGCGGGACGATGTTCGGGTCGTCTTCGTGGACCATGATGCCGTCGATCGTCATGTACCAAACGCGTTTGAGCTCTCCCTTGTCGTCCTTTTCCATCTTCGACCATTCTTTGATCTTGGGTTCCTTGGCGAATGCGGTGGGCGCGGTGAACACGAGTGCGGCGCAGAGCGCGAATACGAGTCCCCGATTCATGGCTGGTTTCTCCTGTCCGAAAGAATTGGAAAGCACCCATCATACGCGAACGCGGGTACACACCGAAACTACCATTGCAGGCGGAATGGGTGGGGCGATGCTCCGTCCATGCCGTGCCGTTTCTGATCGTTAAGCGGCTCGGGCGGAGCCCCGCTCCGCCCGGCGCAACGATATTCACCCGAAACTTCGCACGAGTTCGCTAACGATCAGGTACCATCCGTCTGCGAGGACGAAGAGGATGATTTTGAACGGGAGGGAAATGAACACGGGGGGGAGCATCATCATCCCCATCGCCATGAGCGTACTGGCGACGACCATGTCGATGATGAGGAAGGGAATGTAGATGATGAAGCCGATCATGAATGCGACGCGCAGCTCGTTCAGCGTGAACGCGCAGATGAGCACGTGCGTTGGCACGTCGTCCGGCGTCTGCGGCCGGGGCAGTTTGTTGATGTTCATGAAGAGCGCGAGGTCTTTCGGGTGCTTGGCAACTTGCCGCAGCATAAACTCGCGCACCGGTTTCATGCCGCGGTCCAACGCGTCTTCCGGGCCGATTTGGTTGTCCATGTACGGACGCAGCGCGTCGTCGTACACGCGTTGATACGTTGGCGCCATGATCGCGGCGGTTAGAAACAATGCGAGGCCGATGAGCACCTGGTTTGGCGGCGTCTGTTGCGTCGCCATCGCCTGCCGCAGAAACCCGAACACGATGATGATGCGCGTAAACGATGTCGTCATCACCAGGATTGCCGGAGCGAGCGAGAGCACGGTGAGCAGCAGGAAGACGGTCATCGTCGTCGAGAGCTGCTCCGGCTGAACGGCGTCACGCGCGGTTTGGAAGATATTCAGGCCAAGCGAATTGTCGGGCGCGGGCGCCTGTGCGAGTGTCGGCACGGTGAAGACGGCGAGTATGAGCAAAAGAGGGATCAGACCTCGTCCGAGCCGGGAAGCTCGATGGATGGGGCGAGGTTTCGAATTACGATTACGATTACGAGCACGAGCACGAGCATGAGCATGAGCATGAGCACGAGCATGAGCACGGGTTGTGTCGAAAAAACGCGGGCGACCCTTATTAGAGAGCGCCGGGTTCACCCGAGGTCTCCCGGAAATACTGCCGCGCTTTGTCGAGTTCCGCGCGAAGTGCCGCAAGTTCCTCGGAGACGGCGCTGGGCGTCGCTTCAGGCAAACTCTGCGCGCGCAGTTCGTTCGCGAACGTCACTTGCCGCGGTGCGGGGTGTTGTTGGACTGGCGCGGCGGCGGTCTGCGCGTCATCGAACAGCGCTGCGTCGAACTCCGCGACGCGTGAAATCTCGTTTTGCGTAACGCCGATGACCAGCACGCGGTCCTTTACCTTCACAAAATACAACTCGGCCTTCGGCGACAAGTGCACGCGCCCGAGGATTTTCCCGAGCGTCGTTCCGGCGAAGAGCGGGCTCTTTTTCCCGTATCGATTGGCGACGTAATAGCACACGAGAATCAGCGCGAGCACCACGCACAGCGCCAGAGTGCCGCGAAGCAGCGACGCGCCGGTTCCGGGCGCCTGCACCGGTGCGGCCGCCGTGGCGGGTTGTTCCGCCGCTTGATCCGTGGTGTCGCTCCCCTTATCGATTTCCGCTTGAATCTTCGCCCAGTCCTCCGCGGACACGGCGGAATCCGCAGCCGAATCACTGGCGGGAGGCGTGGGGGAGACGGGCTCCTCGTCGGCGGGCGTACTTTTGTCAAGGTTGGGCGGCTGTAGAATCACCTGGGGCGGCGCCACGGCCTCGAATTCCGGTGCGGCTTTTTGCTCCGCGGCGGAAGTCGAAAACGCAATTGCCAGTGCAATCGCGACGATGGCGCTACATCGACACATCTTCGGTATCGCCCTGCTTTTCCTGTCCCGCAATTTCGCCGATGCGCACGTGCAGCGTGTCGCCGATGACGACGACCTCGCCGCGCGCGAGGGGCAGGCCGTTGACATAGATGTCCGTCATCTCACCCGCGAGCTTGCTCAGTTGCACAACACTACCCCGTTGCAGCTCGAGCACGTCCCGAACAAGCATGTTGCAGGCGCCGAGGTCCGCGGACACGGTGAGCTTCACGCGTTTGAGGTCATCGAGCTTATGGTGCGCGCCCGGCGGCGCCGCAACCGGCAGGATTTCCTCGAAGTTGTGATCTTCCGCGATGCGCGGCTCCGCCATGAATTACAGGTCCTGTATGAAGAATTTAATGTGGTATGCGTCCTTTACCCGCGTCTTCTCCGAGGGCTTTCCGGTGATCTCCTGCAGGAGCGCGTTCGATTCCTGGACGACCGCCTTCAATATATCTTGTTCAAGCTGGGGATTGTCCAATTCCGCGCGTTTCTTGTAGCTGTGCAACTCCCGGATTTTGGCCGCGAACCGCGCCTTGTTCGCCTCGATCAAGCTTGCCGCGCTGGAGTTCGCGCAGTCGAGCGCAATCTGAAACATGAGGATCGACGCCGGAATGTCGGGCGATTGCATGACGCAGGTCACGGTCGTTTCGTCGAATTCGACGGTTAGTTTAGGCGCCGCCTCCCCGCCACCTCCGCCGTGGGCGCCACCGCCGCCCCCGCCCGCCTCTTCTTCGGCGGCGACCTCCTCCTCCTCGCCCTCTTCCCCGCTGGCCGGCGGGGCCAACTTGGGCATGAACGCGAAGTAGAACACGGCCAGTGCGCCGATCACCGAAATCAGCGACGACCCGACGGCGATCATGATCATCTTGCCGCCGCCGCCGGCTGCCGGCGCCGGGGCCGCTTCCGCGTGTTTTTCTTTGGGTTCGCCCATGAGGTAGGCCCTCCTAGTTTACCGGTTGCGGTCCCGGCGGCGTTGTCGGCGCCTGCGTGGATTCGATTACACTCTGCATCTGGGCGGTCGACTCGTCCGAGAAATCGCCGCGCACCTGCAACTGGACGCGCCGGTTCGTGGCGCGACCCTCTTCGGTGTCATTGCTCGAGATGGGCTGCGACGGTCCGCACGCGATGACTTCGCACGCGCCCTGTTGCAGGCCGCCTGCAGCCGTCATTTGCAGCATGACGTTTTTTGCGCGCTGATAGCTCAGATCGTAGTTGTCCGCGAATGGGCTGTTGGCGCCCACGGGCACATTGTCCGTGTGCCCGCGAATTTCGACAAAAATCCCGGGAATTGTGCTGAGCGACGACGCAAGCTGGTTCAAAATCTCGTACGCTTCAGGCTTCAATTCCGCCCGGCCAAAATCGAAGAGCACCTGGTTCGGCAGGTTGATCTCGAGCCCGCCGTCGCCGCTGTACTTGATGCTTACTCCATCTTCGACGCCGAGCACCTGCAATCGCGTGCGAAACTCGCGCGCAACGCGTTCGATACTTCGCGGCACGCGTGGCGGCGTCTCGAACACATTGGGCGACATGCGTTGTCCGGCCCGGTTCTCCGGCGCCACGCCCAGCGCGCCCTGCACGGACTTCACGGCTTCCGTGATCTTGTTCTTCTCGATGGATGAAAACGAGACGATCAAAATGAAAAAGCAGAGGATCAGCCCCATCATATCCGCGAAGGTGACGACCCATGCGGGTGCGCTGGGCTTGTCGCCTTCAGACCTTGCCATCGCTCGGCGCATCGTCTATGCGGCCTTGTAGCCCTCGCGCAGCGCGGGAGGTATGAACGCTTTGAGTTTTTGTTCGACGATACGCGGGTTATCGCCCGCCTGGATCGACATGATTCCTTCGATGACCAATTCGCGGGTCAGCATTTCGTGCCCCGTGCGTACCCGCAACTTTCCGGCACACGGGAGAAAGAAACAATTCGCGAGTAACGCCCCGTACAGCGTGGTCAGCAAGGCGACGGCCATGCCGTGGCCGATCTTCGCGGGATCGTTTAATGACACGAGCATGTTCACCATGCCGACTAGCGTGCCGATCATACCGAAGGCAGGTGCGTAAGTGCCCATTGCTGTCAATACGGATTGGCCAAGCGCGTGGCGGTTCTCCATGAACGCCAGATCGGTCGTAAGAATGTCCTTGATGAGATCGGGCGAAGTCCCGTCAATCGCCAATTGAACACTTTTCTCCAGGAACTCGTCATTCGCGCGCTTGGCGTGCGCCTCGAGCGCCAGGATGCCCTCCTTCCGCGCGATGATCGAATACTGCACAAGCCGGGTAATCAGATCGTCCGGCGACGGCGCATTGTGAAAAAAGGCGTTACGGAGCGAGCCAAATACGCTGATCACGTCGCGCAGTGGATAGTTAATCAGTGTCGCTGCCAGCGTTCCGCCGAAGACGATTAGAACCGACGGGAAGTTGATGTACAGGCTCGCATCGCCGCCGGAAAGAATAGCCGAGCCGAGAATTCCGATGGCGGCGAGCAGTCCAACGACGGTTGCGATATCCATCGCGCGACAACCTTTTCGTGAGTTTCATTCCCGAACTGCGGACTAATGCGACATATTGTAGCATTGCCGCTGCGTTGCAACAAGTCATTGTATAGTCCAGACGCAAAAAACCGGCCGAGAGGCCCCACGCCCCTCGGCCGGTACGTTCGGTTAGACTATTCTACTGGGGGTTACCGGACCAAATTGACGGTTTCCTGAAGCAACGTGTCGGCCGTTGTAATTGTCCGCGCGTTGGCTTGGAAGCCGCGCTGTGTGACGATGAGATTCGAGAACTCCGTCCCGAGGTCCACGTTCGAGCCTTCCAGCACACCGCCGGAGACCGTGCCGCGGCCACCGGTATTCGGGATGCCGATTTGCGCGGGGCCGGAGCCCGGGCTGTCGCGAAACAGGTTGTCCCCGAAGCGTGTCAGGCCGCCATTGTTCGCGAAGCTCGCCAGCGCCACTTGGCCGATGACCTGGGTCAGACCGTTCGAGAACACGCCGTTAATGATGCCGTCGCCGCCAATGTTGAAGGCTTCGAGCGTGCCTCGCGGGTAGCCGTCCTGATTCTGGAGCGTAATATCGCTCGTGTCGGACAGTTGTGACATCGCGGTGAAGTCGAGATCGAACAGGAACGGGTCGACCGGGGTTGCCGGCAAGCCCGCCGCGAAGGTCACGGTGACCGCGCCAACACCGCCGGCAGTCACGTTGCCGGACGCGTCGAACGTAATCGTGCCGGGCGTGCCCGCGTCGGGCGAGAGCGTGGCGATATCGGTGTCCGTCGAGGACAGGGACCATTCCCACTCGTTTACGGTCGCGGTCTTCTCGAACGTAATGGTAATGTCGCGCGCGGTCCCCAGCGAGTCGAACACCTGGATTGTGCGCGTGACGGTGTCGCCTACGGCCGCATCGGCGTCGAGGTTGCCGATAAGCGTGCCGATGGTGGTTGCGCGGACGATGGAGGTGCCGCCGACCGGAATGGTCAGGTTCGTGACTGCTCCGTTCGGATCGATGATACCCGCGCCGTCGGCCTGGAAGCCCTGCACGAACAAGCCGGTCGCAGAGTCGATGAGCTGACCATTCGCGTTGATGTCGAACGAACCGTCGCGGGTATAGTAATTGCCCGATCCATCGCTCAAGACGAAGAAGCCGCCGCCCTGGATCGCGAGGTCCGATGCGACGCCGGTGGTTTGCAGCGTGCCCTGCTGGAAGTTCGTGTCAATGGACCCCAGGCGCACGCCGAGTCCGATCTGCATCGGGTTGTTGCCGCCGAAGGCGCCAACGGGCGCGCGGGGCCCCTGCAGCGTCTGTGAGAACAAATCCTGAAACAACACGCGCGAACCGCGATAGCCCGTCGTGTTTACGTTGGCGATGTTGCTGGCGATGACGTCGAGCCGGCGCTGATGCACCTGCAATCCCGTCACACCCGCGTAAATTGCTGAACCCATACTTGGAAACTCCCTGTGGTTTGCGCCGCTTCAGTCAGTCCGCGGCGCGATAGAGGGCTCCCCCACAAACGGGGACCAGCCCATGTTTTCAGTCTTGTTACTTGCCTTTCGTACACGCGAATGCGGTATGGCCGTTTTCGGATCGAGAAATCGATTACGATTACGAGCACGATTACGATTACGAGCACAAATGGCAACGTGAATGCATCGAACATTGAAGCGATCTGTCTTCATCTCAAGCGCTCAGTTCCGTCGCCGCCGGGGCGACCAGCACTGCGCTGTCGATGTTGGTGAATACGGTGTCGCCAAGTTCGTGTTGCGACATGGCGGTGATAACGGTGCGGTTCGGCACGCTCACAACGAGCGCGAGCTTGTCCATGAGGAGCAGGGTTTCTCGAGCGCCCTTCGCGGCCGCCTTGTCCACGGCGCGCGCGATGCTCGCTTCGTCGTTCTGCGTCAACGCGATGCGCCGGTCGGCGAGCCGCTGTGTCGCGTGGGCGGAGAACTTCACAGCCTTTCCGCCGCGCAACTGCTCGGCGAACACGTCGGCAAAGGCCGTTGGGCCCGGCTTCGCGCTATATGACGCACCGGGCGCCGCCTTTGCCGCGCGCGTTTGCAGTTCGATTCGGTTGATCATGCCGCGTCCGAGATCGTCTGCACGCCCGCCATCGACAGTTGCTTGTCGCCAACGGTCAGGTAGACGATGCTGCCTTTCATCGTGACGCCACTGACCACACCGGTTATCGTGCTGCCGTCGGCGCCAATCCCCGCCACATGCTTTCCAATCATGGAAGACGCGGACAGGAAATTGAGCTGATCGAGATTGCCGCTCAACTCCTCGAACGACTCGTTCAGGTTATTCATCTGTTCGAGCGCGGAAAACTGGGCAAGCTGCGCGATCATCTGCGCGTTGTCCGTCGGCGCGAGCGGGTCCTGGTAGCGCATCTGCTCGACGAGCAACTGCAGGAACGTGTCCTTGCCGAGTTCCGTCGATGTAGACGACGCACCGGTGTCGCTGGCGCCGGCCTTCTGGCTGCTGTTGGTCTGGATGGCTTTCATCAACGCCTCCTCGACCGGATCGCTCGCGGCGGCCTTGCTCAGCGGCGAAAGAACGTCGCTGCCGCGCGCCACGGGCCGGAGCAAACTGCGCAGCTCCGATCCGATGCTGGATAACACACTCATTGTTTCTTGTTCCTTTCCTTATACGTACACGTTGAGGTTTCCTGCGTGCGCCGTTTCGCGGCGCGACGCACTGGGTGGGTCCTGTTTCGATGCGTGATACGACGACGGCGTCCCGGCGCGTTGCTGCGCGCCGCCTTCGTGCTGCCCGCTGTGGCGCTGGGCATTGCCCGACAGCCAAGCGCCGTTCGACACGTCCGGCGTAACCGTCACGCGAACGACGCCCGGGTTGTCCTGCGCGATCGCGGTCTGCAGACCCTGCGCATGCGTCTGCAGGATTTCGCGCACCGCGGGGCTCGCGCTCGAGAGCTTGACGCTGACCTCGCCTTTCGACGCGATCACTTCAAGCCGCACTTCGCCCAGCGACTCCGGCACGAGCCGAATACGCATCGTGTGTTCGCCGTTCGCCGCCATGTAACGGACGCCGCGCACCGCCTGTTCGGGCAACGCCTGGACCGTGACCTTTTCGACCACGACTACCTCACGCTGCGCCGACGCTTGCGTGCCTTCGGTTCGCGTCTCCGTGCTTTGGGTTGCGACGATCGAGCCGTCCGGCACGACCAATTGCGTTACGTTGCGAATGACTTGCGGTTCCGGCTTCGACGCTGCCTCAGGCGTTTTCGCGGCCGATTCGGCCGAAGGCGGTACATCGACTGCCTTTGTGGTTACTGCCTCCTCACCGGTTGTCGCGACTGGCGTCTCCGCCGGCTGCACTTCCGGTGTTGGCTTCGCTCGCGGAGAACGCTCCGCCTTCACCGATTCCGACGGCGGAGTTACCGCGTGTGTCGTTGCCTTCGACACGGTAACCTGCGGCTGCCGTTCGCGCCCGGCGCCCAACGGCTGTTCTCCATCGGACTCAGCATCGTCACTTGAAACGTTTGCCTCGACCGTTGGCACGACGTCGATCGATTCGCCTTCCTGCGCAACGTCCGTTGCAGCGTCGACCTTTGCCGTTGAAGCCTCCGCGATCGTCTTTGGTGGCGGTGGCGTCACGGTCAACTCCGCCTCAACCACGGGCATTTCTGCCAGGTTCATCGGAAACGCAATTTGCGGGGGCGCGGTTACTGGAACCTTTGCCGCCGTTTCGACTGTTGCGTTCGACTGCGGCAACGTGACCGTCGGCGCTCCCTCCGTCGTCATTACATTCGCGGCAGTTTTCGTGGCCGCAGCGGTCGCACTTGCTGCGACATGAATTGCCGCCTGCGCGTTCGCTTTCGACACCGTGTACTTCACGTGACTGCGTTTGACGCCGTCCGAGACGACAACGACCTTCGACATAGCATCATCCGAGACTTCCGCATTGGCAGCTTTCGCCTGCGAAGCGGGTCCGCCGGGCGTAGATTCGACTTCGGAATCCGGCGCCGCCTCCTGCGCATCCTCTGCCGCGGGACGCAACGGCTTTGCGCCGTCGTGCGCCACGGAGCCGGCGCGTTCGGCGGAGTCTCCATCTTCGCTCGAGGTTTTCTTCGCAACCGATTTCTGACGTACGTCGTGCTGCGCGTCCGCGAAAAACGCGGCAAACGCAGACTCGATGCCTGCGTCTTCCTTGCCGTCCTTCTTCGCGGGCGGTTTCGGGTCTACGCCTTCGATTCGTACTTCAATCGTACTAATCTGCACATACTTCACCTCCTTTCTAATCGAACGTGGGGTATCCAAATCGCGCTCAGGCACACGCCGTCGCGCGGAGTGGGAGAGTCCTGGCAGTTCGGTGGCGAACTGCGTGAAGGTGCTGCGGATCGCGCTATTGCGCGGGGACGGCCGGTGCCGATACTTCCTTCATGGCCGTGAGGATAGACGCGGATTTATCGGGCGGCATGGCGTTCAGGATTTCGCCGCGCACCTCTTCGTCTATCATTTGCAGCACGATGGCAGCGTCGTTGGGCAACCACGATTCCATGGCCTGCGCGGCGGATTCGGGCTCCATCGCGCCCAATGAGTTGGCGACGTTTTGCAGCCGCTGGAACTTGTCCGAATCGGCGGCGTCAAGCGATTTCGTCGCCTCGGCGACGAGGCCTTCAAGCGTCGTGCGCAAGTCCTCCAACTGCGTGCGCGTTTCCAGGATACGTTTTTCCTCGGTTTTGAGCGCCGCCTCGCGCTCGGCCAGTTCCGCTTCCCGCTCGTTCAACGCCTTGACCACTTCCGGAATTTGTTCGGCTGACGGCGGTTCGGCTTCCTCCGGTTTGGGCGCTTCAATGCCGAGCAGCTTTTGCATGCCTTCCTGCGTGAACCCGCCCGCGAGGTACAAGGCACCCGCGATGGTTGCCGCAAAAGCGAAGATGGCCATGACCAGCGCGACGAAGACTTTCATGCGCGGTCCGCCCTGCGCTCGAGTGCGGCCTGGACCGACGCGGTCTCATCGAGCAACTTCTGTTCTTCCTTCAAAACATGATTGCGGTAGGCGAGCCGCTCGCGCTCGTTCAACCGTTCGACGACCCTACGGCGCTTCATTGCCTCTTCGAGTTCGGCGCGGCGTTTTTCCGCAGTTGATTTCAACGAGTAGATTTCCGCGTCTTTGTCAACCGCGAGCCGCGCAATGTGGCGTTCGTAATGAATGAAGGCCTGCACCTTCGCCGCGTCGACGTTACGTTTCGCCGCGTTGCCGGCCTCGACAAGCACGCGCTGCTGTTCCTCGGCCAACGCGTCGCGCTGTGCCTGCGCGCGGCCCACGTCGCGCCGGGCGGCGGCGAGGGCCTGCGCTTTCAAACGTTCCTGCCGCTCGCGCACGCGCAACAACACGGCGTATTTTTGCCACGGCTTCGGCAACGGCCTTTACCCTTTTACCGCCTTGTGCAACTGCGCCTGAATGTCCGCGAACTTGGTCGATTCATTGAGGCCCTGCTGCAAGAACCGGCGCACGGCCGGCATGAGCCGCACCGCGCGGTCAATCTCCGGGTTGCTTCCCTCGACGTACGCGCCGATGTTGATCAAATCCTCGGCGTCGCGGTACGTTGCGAGCACTTTGCGAATCTCGCCCGCCAACAATCGGTGCGTGTCCGGCGTAATGTCAATCATACACCGACTGATGCTTTCCAACACGTCGACGGCCGGATAATGGTTGCGGCTGGCCAGCGCGCGTGACAGCGAAATGTGTCCGTCGAGAATGCTGCGCACCGCGTCGCCGACCGGATCGTTCAAATCGTCCGCCTCGACAAGGACGGAATAGATTCCGGTGATGCTGCCCTTGTCGGACGTGCCCGCGCGCTCGAGCAGTTTCGGCAACAGCGCGTACACCGACGGCGGGTAGCCGCGCGTGGTAGGCGGTTCGCCGACGGCGAGTCCGACTTCGCGCTGCGCCATCGCGAAGCGCGTCACGCTGTCCATCATGAGCAAGACGTCCGCGCCCTGATCGCGAAACCACTCCGCGACGGCGGTCGCAACGAGCGCACCCTTGATGCGCATCAGCGCCGGCTCGTCTGACGTCGCTACGACGACAACCGATCGCGCCAGCCCGTGCGGGCCGAGGTCGCCTTCGATGAATTCGCGCACTTCGCGACCGCGTTCGCCCACAAGCGCGATGACGTTCACGTCCGCGCTCGTGTTGCGCGCAATCATTCCGATGAGTTTGCTTTTGCCGACGCCGCTGCCCGAGAGAATGCCTACGCGCTGTCCCTTGCCCACGGTAATGCATCCGTCTATCGAACGAACGCCCGTCGATAGTGGTTCGGTGATGCGGCGCCGCGTCAACGGGGATGGCGGCGACATCGAGAGCGAGACGTGCGACGAGCCGGAAGGGGCCGGCCCGCCGTCGAGCGGATTACCCATGCTGCCGATTACGCGCCCGAGCAAGTCGAGTCCGACCCGCACGGACTGGGGGCGAAACGTCGGCTCGACCAGGCTGTTCGGTGCGATGCCCGCGATATCGCCGAGCGGCATCAACAAGATTCGGCTCCCGCGAAATCCCACCACTTCCGCGGGCACGGTTTCGCCGTTGCGCGGGGGGCGAATGTAGCAGAGATCGCCAATGTGCATCGGCGGTCCGGTGGCCTCGATGGTGAGACCAACGACGTCGACAATCTTGCCGTACACTGCGATGGGCCTCGCGGCCATCACGCGTTCCATGCGCCGTTCGAGCGAGACGGGCATCAGGCTATTCCTCGATCGCGTCGAAGATGCGCATCAGTTGCGTATCCAGCCGCGCATCGATATCCACCATCTTCGTTTCCACCGTGCACCCTCCATGCGGCACGGACTCGTCGGGCATGACGTCGACCCGCTCGAACGATTCGAAGAACTGTTCCAACGATACGCCGCGCTCGGTGAGTGCCTGCATATCTCCCGGATTGAGCCGAACAATTGCGTGCTTACGCTCGGTGAGGTTTTCCAACGCGGCGCGGACCGTGTTGCGGACGAGTTCGACATCGGTGCGCGATTCGCGCCGAAGGATGCGCGACGCGACCGCTTTCGCCAACTCGACGACCTGGGGTTCGACGGACTCGAGAAACGCCGCGTTGGCTTCGCGCAGCGCGTGCGCCGCGCTATCGAGCGCCTTGTGTGCCTCGCCGACGAGTTCTTTGAACTGGGCGAAACCCGCCTCCATACCGGCGTCGCGGCCCGCGGCATACGCTTCCTGGTACATGCGCTCGGCGCGTTCCATCGGCGTTTCGAGTTCCGTGGGGTCCATGTCGATCGCGGGCGCGCTCGCGAGATCGGGCCGCGAAAATGCGGCCACGGTCTTCTCGACGCGGCGCCGCTTCTTGGCCGGCACGCGTTGAGATTTGAAGACCTTCGACATGCGCGATCCTCGCCGCGCCTAGACGACTATTTCGTCGCCGCCACCCGCGCCGCCGCGGTTGATGACGATTTCGCCGGCGTCCTCGAGGCGGCGGATAATGTTGACGATCTTCTGCTGCGCTTCCTCGACGTTCTTTAGTTTGACCGGGCCCATGTACTCCATTTCCTCGCGAATCATGGTGCGGGCGCGCTCGGACATGTTGTTGAGTATCTTGTTGGCGAGGTCCTCGCCCGCCGTCTTGAGCGCCAGCGCAAGGTCGCGTTGGTCGATCTCGCGCAGCGCTTTCTGAATGCCGCTGTTGTCCACCTTGATCACGTCGTCGAACGTGAACATCAGCCGCGCGATCTCTTCGGCCAACTCGGGGTCGCGCTCGGAGAGCGTCGCCATGATCGACTTCTCGGACCCGCGATCGATGTTATTGAGTATTTCCGCGACTTCCTTCACGCCGCCTGCAAACGTGAAACCCTGGCTGAACACGGACGCCATCTTGCGTTCGAGCACGCGCTCGACTTCGCGCACGATCTCCGGCGGGGTCCGGTCCATGGACGCGATGCGCATGATGATTTCCGCGCGCAAGTCCTGCGGCAGCGCGGACAGCACGATGCTCGACACTTTTGGCGAGAGGTGCGCGAGAATGAGCGAGATCGTCTGCGGATGTTCGTCCTGTATGAATGTGCAAATCTGCGACGGGTCCGCGCGCTTCAGGAATTCGAAGGGGACCTCCGTCAAGCTGCTCTGAAGTTTCGTGAGCACTTCCATGGCGCGCTCAGGGCCGAGCGCAGATTCGAGCAGGTTTCGCGCGTAGTCCACGCCTCCCGCGGTGACGTAACGGTTCGCGAGGTACATCTGGTGGAATTCTTCCACCACTTTCTCGCGGATTTCCGGTTCGACCGCGCCGAGGCTCGATAGGTCGAGCGTGAGCTGTTCGATCTCGTCTTCGCTCAATTTCGCTAGAACGCGGCTCGCGTTTTTCGGGCCGAGGCATGCCAAAAAGACCGCCGCCTTCGTTCGGCCGTCGAGTTCCTTTAATGCTTTAGGCGGCAACGGATTACTCCTCCGTCTCGCTCAGCCACGTACGCAGCAAGGACGCAACCGCTTCCGGCTGCTCTTGCGACACGCGCTCCACTTCGGTCGCTATCTCGCGCTTGCGCAATTCTTCGGGGCTGGCCTTGGGCAGCTCGATCTCGACGCTGTCGTCCATCTGTGCCTTGCGGACCGTGGCGCGCAGCGCCAAGAATCGCACGACAAAGAAGAGCAGGGCCACTGCCACGATCTTCAATATCCCGTCTAATTGTACCGCACCGAACGAAAGTGGGCTTGCCGCCGCCGCGACGGCGGGTGTTGCAGCCGCAAGTTGCTGCAACTCAAATGGATGGTCGCTAATTTTCACCTTGTCGACGGTAACGCCGACTGCGGTTGCCACAAGGTTTTGGTACGTTTCGAGTTTCTTCTTGTCGGGTGGCACATACGTCTTCTTACCCGTGGCCGCGCCTTGCGCGTCGAGTTCATCTTCATACTTGCCCTCGACGATTACCGTCGCTCCGGTTACCGTCACCTTCCCGGGGGAAGACTCGGTGATCGTGGTGGTGCGGGAAGGCTCGGTGTTGGTGAGCTGCTGCGTTTCCGTCTGGGAATTCGATTCGCCGCCGGCGTTCTGCGCGTCCGCGGGCAGGTTTGCCCGGGCGCCGGCGGGGCCGGAGGGCGACGCGGCGGAACTGTTCGTCTGGTTCTTAACCTTGAGCGTGCTGACCGCGACGCCCTTCTCGATCTGTTCCTTCGTTTCTTTCTTTGTCGTGTTGTCCACGTCCAGCATGACTGTCACGACGCTGCGAATGCCGAATTCCCGCAACGCGGCTTCCGCTTCACGCTTCAAGTGGTTTCGTTCGCTGCGCGCCAGGTCGAGCTTGGTGCTCGCGATAGAATCGAAATCGTTGTCGGCGAGGGGCTTCAGCAGGTTGCCGTCCGTAGTCGCGAGGTTGATGTGGTCCTTGGATAGACCGGCGATGGACGACGCGACCGTGTTGATGACGGCTCTAACCTGCTCTTCCGTCAGGTTCTGCGCGACGTCGATCGTTACGTTCGCTTGGATCGGAAGCTGGTCCGCCGAGAAGAATTCTTCTCTTGCCTCACCGATGCTCACGTACGCGGCGCGGATGAACGAGTAGCGCCCCAGCAAATTCTGCAGCTCGCCGGTCTTCGCGCGCATGAGGTTCACGTCCTGCGTAAACTGCGTCTGCATGAGGTTTGTGTCGTCGAAAAGCTCCATGCCCGGCGCGGCGCCCTGCGATTTCACGATGCCCGCGCCGCCGATTTTGACCATCATGTCGCTGCGATGCTGGAGCGGGACCTTGATAGACTTGCCGGACGCGTCCAACTGCCACGGGACGCCCTCCTGATCGAGGCGGCTCTGCACCGCAAGCATGTCTTGCGGCGACAATCCGGAATAGAGTTCGACATACTGCGGGCGGCTGCCGATCGTCACCATGGCCGCGATAATTGCCACGGTGAAAAGGAATGCCACCGCGACCGTCACTCGGGCGCTGGCGGACAAACGGTCCCACGCCAGCACTAGCCCCGCGAGAAATTGACGAGCAAATTGCAACACGGCTGTTCCCCTTACTGCATTTCAGCGCTTATTCGCGTGTGTGTTCGTAACTGCGTTACTGCTCCGAAGCACCGCGTGCCTGCGCCTGCGCACGGGGACGATTCCAGTCCGCCAATTCCATTTCCCGCGTCGTTCGGTCCGCCCTCAGGCCTATGTCCCCGCCAGCGGGAAACAGCCCGTCCCGCATCAGGGCCAATCGAGTCAATTCAACTGTCAACTCCGCGCGCTGGGTGGCCGGCACCATCACAGTCTGCCCGCCGTCCATCAAAACGTAGGGAACGTGCCGGTTTTCGAGGTGCCCGAGCACCGCGCTCGATTCCGACGATGTCAGCCCCGAGGCCAAGGCCTCGAACTCGTCCGATCGCGGGCGCGCGTCGTAGGCGGTAACGGCCGCCAGAGGCACCAGAACCGATACCAGCATGCACCGGCGCCGATCGCACAGTGGCAATGCGCGCCACTGGGCCTCGATGCCGGCCTTGAGTCGACGGAGAATACTCACAGGCCTGTCTCTCGTTCGTTCGGCGCCGGACAGCCCGGCGCCGCACTGCTATACCTGCATCCGCATAATCTCTTCGTACGCGGCCACTATCTTGTTACGCACGGCCATCATCGTTTGAAACGACACGTCTGCCTTCTCAACGGCGACCATGGCTTCCGTAACGTCTTTGATTTCGCCGGACACCAGTTTCTTGATTGTCGTGTCCGCCTCGGACTGCAGGCGTTGCACTTCACCGATTGAATCGGCAAGTACGTCCTTGAATGATTTGCCCTCAACCGGCGCAGACGATGGCGCGGGCGTCCGCATCTTGGACGGATCGATCTCGATCCGCCCTGGGGTGATGCCGCTGATGTTGAGTGGGTCAGCCATTTTGATTTACAAACTCATGGGTCCCTTGGGGCTGTCGCCCCTTCAAGTCCCTCTTGTCCGTTACGTCCGTTCCACTTTCCTTACACCTGAATTATCTCGAGCGCTTTCTGCGCCATACGCCGGCTCGAAACGATTACAGCGATGTTCGCCTCGTATGCGCGCTGGGCCGAAACCAGGTCCGCCATCTCCACCGCAAGGTCAACGTTTGGATACTCGACGTATCCGTCCGCGTTTGCATACGGATTACTCGGTTCGTAAACCTGCCGGAATGGCGACGGGTCGGACATTACGCGCTCGACCTTTACGCCAAGCTTGTTCGGCAGGATGCCGCTCTTGATGCCTTCGCCGCTGAGAATGGCCAGTTGCCGACGGAATGCCCCGCCCTTGGCGGTCGTGGGGGTGAGGGCGTTGGCGATGTTGTTCGCGATAAGATTCATGCGGGTACGCTGGGCCTTGAGGCCGCTGACCGCAATCTCTTTTGCCGAAACCGCTTCTAGCACGAGCGAAACCCTTTACGCATCAACCGCTTCGCACTCCCCTACCGAAGGCCCGCCAACATGTCCTTGGCCTGCTTAAACTGCTTGACCAAGAGACTACCATATATTGTGTACTTTCCGGTATTTTCGGAAAGATCGGCCATCTCTTGTTCTAGGTCGACTTTATTGTAGTCATTCTTGCTCGAAAGTGCAATATGCTCAAAACGCGGAATTTCGCGGGAAATGTCAAGGTGGCGGGCCTGAGTCTTGCGGAGGGAGAAACGGCCGCGCCCCCCTAAGGTCTCTTGCAGAGTACCCTGAAAATCGAGTTTCGACGGGGTAAAATTCGGGGTGTCCGCGTTCGCAATGTTGTTCGCGATGACCGTGTGGTTCTGGACACACACGCGCATCGCGTCCTGTAACAAGCGAACACTGCTTACACCCTCAAAGGCCACCGTCGTCTCCGTCAAGTGATTTCGTAAAGCGAGGCGACCCGCGTCCGGGTCGCCCCACCACCTGTGAAAGTCTCTCCGTCAAAAGACTCTCGCCATTCGCTGACGCAATGTGCATGCCTATCCGTGCTTATCTCATAAGTATATGAAAACAAATTAGTTATGTAGTATGTACTTGCGGTTCGGTGTCCGTTCACTACGGCACTTATTTCCAGCCAGCGGCAGATTCCTCCTGGCAGGAATCATTTCGCGGAAAGATACGCGCGGGGCCGAAATGTTGGATAATAGGGAAGGAGCCGGGCGCGTGGACTGCACGCGAACATGGTTGTCGAAATGGACTGTTACCGATTTACATTTGGAAGCGGCGGATCGTGGGGATACAACTCGAGCTGGGGAATCGGCGTAGCGCTCCTTATGCTCGTGGTTCTCTTCGCTCTCGCATTTACCTAATCGCCGAAGAAACTCCGTCGTAGCGCTTCGCGGGCTGCGTTTCGCGCAGTCGCTCGTTAAGGTTGTGCGCAAACTCAAAGATGTGTGGTTTGCGCATGAGCGTGACGTGGCTCCCACTGATGCGATGGACCCGTATGCCGCCTTCCGCGAGCGCACCCCATCCCAGATCCTCGTCGTCGTCCAGTTTTAGGTCTTTCCAATCGTCGATAGAGCGGAAGACGTCGACGACACCGGGGAACGGCCGGGCCCGGTAGAATTTGAGTGCGCGCACGTGCGAGCGCAACACGTACATGACGCGCATGGTCGCCGGTTGTTTGAACTTCACGTAACTCGAGTCCGCCACGGCCACGCGCGCGATGTCGGCCTGCTGCAGGAACGATTTGAACAAGGCGTCACGCCAAGCCCATGTGAAGTAGTCGACGAGCGAGATTCTGCCGGCGCCGCCATTTCCGTTTTGACGGTCGCGGCTAAAGACGAGATAGAGCCCGTCGCGCACGTACGGAAAACTGCCCTTTACCGTGCGCCCGAGCACGGCGATCGCCGGGACGATCTTGCCGAGACGCTGGCGCAACGTACCGCGGGTCTCGAGCAGGGGAGGCGCCAGTTGGTCCATGATTGCTACGAGCGCGACGTCTTCGCCCGCGTGGACGGCTTGTTGTGCGATCTCGTACGCGACTGCCCCGCCGAAGGACCAGCCGGCGACGTAGTAGGGCCCGTGCGGTTGCACCGAACGCATGCGATCCAGGTAAAACGCCGCGAGGTCCTCGACCCGTTCGAATGGGGCGACGTTTTCGTCTAGGCTCGGGTCCTGCAGACCGTAAAGCGGCTGATCGGCGTCGAGATATGGCACCAGGTTGTAGAACGGAAAGACGACGCCGCCACCGCCCGGTACACAGAAGAATGGGGGACGCGATCCCGTTGGCTTAATCGGAATCAGCGTACCCATCTCCGCGAAATTGAACGTTTCGGCAATGCTCTTCGGCGGAGCCGGCGCGCCGACGTGGGCGTCCGCGATTGTCTCGAGTTGTTGAATAAACGTGTTCGCGAGACGCGCAATGGTATCTGGGCGGTGTCGGTTGGCGCTGTAGGTCCAATAGAAATGCAGGGTGCGGTCGTGCGCGAAACCATTGATTTCTATCAGACACGCGCGCTCCGACTCGGGATGATAGTTGCCGCGAAAATTCTGCGACAAGGAATCCGTCGTAAACAGGCGTCCCGCCGGCGACAACCGATCTATGTCACCCATGTAATTGAAACTCACGTCGGCGAATCGTGGGAGGTCGCTGCGGGCCGGATTATCATCAGCGAGAAAGCGCCGAACGCCGAAGTCCAACGCGTGTTTCCGGGCTTCGTGGAGTTGTGCCGCCACGTGCGCGACGCGCGACGGAGTATCGGCGTTCGCGTCGATGTGCAAGCGGACCGGTATGAGCGACGTAAACCAGCCGACGGTACGCGAGAGATCGACGTCATCGAAGGAATGTTCGCGTCCGTGTGTTTCCAGGTTGAATGCGAACGCGTCGCCTCCGGTCCATTCGACGAACGCGCCCGCCAATCCTGCGGCCAGCGCATCGAGCAGGTGCGCTCCGTCTGCATGGTTAAAGCGATCGAATAATTTTGTGGCACGGTCCGCGTCCAGAGCAACGTGCAGTGTCGAGCTTGATCCGCTGGAATTCGGGCCGGCGGCAAGTTCGGTCGGGATGGCGGGCGCTGGGTCGTCGCAGTGGGCCCGCCAATAGCGTGCGCCGACGCCCGTTCTATCGTGCGCCGCAAGCGCGCTCAGTCGGGTCGACCAGTGTTTGAACGATGTCGTCTTTGGCAAGAAGGTATTCGGCACGCCGCGCATAATCTGGTCGTATGCGCGCTCGAGGTCCTCCAGGACGATACGCCACGAAACCGCGTCGATAACGAGGTGATGAACGGCCGCGATGACTGCGTCGGGCCGGCCGCGCCCGAAACGCAGTACCGCGAAGCGAAGCACCGGCCCGCGTTCGATGTCGAGGCTGCCCTGGATGTCCGCCTCGGCGGACGCCCGCGATTCCGCCAATTGCTTGTCGTCCACCTGCGACAAATCCACGAGTTGAACCGGCGGCGCGCCGCCGCGTTCGGCGATTACTTGCTCCCAGGTTCCGCTCGCACGTCGAAACCGCGCGCGCAGCATGTCGTGGTGATCGACGACCGCTTCGATCGCTTGCGACAACACGTCGATATCGATGAGGGCGTTCGCGCGCAATGTCACGCTTTGATTCCAATGACTTGGGTTTGGATTTGGGATTTCGAAAAACCACTTCTGGATGGGCGCTAACGGAACACGGCCCGTCACGCGGCTTTGTTCCGCGTGGACCAATACGCCGCGCGAGAGGGCCGCGGCCAACGACGCAACCGTCGGGTACTCGAACAGGTGGTTCGGCGACACGGCAAGGCCCGCTTCGCGCGCGAGACCGGCCAGTTGGATGCTCGCTATCGAGTCGCCGCCACGCTCGAAAAAGTGATCGTGTAAGCCGACCGTATCTGTGCGCAAGACCGTCGCGAAAATCGCTGCCAATCGCCTTTCGATGTCGGATTGCGGCACGTCAATTTCGCCGGCAGGGTCATCGCGTTGTGGCGATGGACTCGGCAGCGCCGCGCGGTCGACTTTTCCGCTTGCCGTCAGCGGCAATTCGTCGACAAATGTGTATATCGATGGGACCATGTAACGGGGGACACGCCGGCCCGCATGACTGCGCAATTCGGACACAGTGGGACGCCCGCCCCCGTCCGCAACGATGTACGCAACAAGGTACGGTTCGTTGCCTTCTTCGCCGCGCACAACCACCGCGGCGGACCTGACGCGCGCGTGCGATTCAAGCACCGACTCGATTTCAGAAAGTTCGATGCGGTACCCGTGCAGTTTGACCTGACTATCGATCCGCCCAATGAATTCGATTTGGCCATCCGGCCGGCAGCGGACGCAGTCACCCGTCTTGTATAGGCGCGCGCCGGGCGTATCAACAAACGGGTTCGCGACAAACCGGTCCGCAGTCAATTCGGCGCGTCCAAGATATCCGCGAGCAAGCCCCACGCCGCCGATATGCAATTCACCCGGTGTCCCCAACGGCACCGGACGCATCTTCCGGTCGAGCACGTACAGTTGCGTGTTGTCTGGCGCGCGTCCTATCGGGGGCGCATTGCCGGCGCCCGCGTCGCACACTGCCATCGCCGCACACACCGTCGCTTCCGTTGGCCCGTAGCCGTTCACAAAGCGGCGTCCGGGCGCCCAGCGCTCGACCACCTCGCGCGGACACCGCTCTCCCGCGCTCACGACAGTGCGCAACGTCGTCGCGCCGCTCGAATCCATGAGGCGCAGCAGGGCCGGCGGCAACGTGGCGATAGTTACTGCGTGCTCCTGTATAAAAGCCGCCAGCGCCCACGGGTCGAATACGACGTCTTCGGGCGGAATGCACAGCGTCGCGCCCGCGCCCAACGTAACGAAGATTTCCGATACCGATGCGTCAAAACCGAAAGACGCGAACTGAAGCACCCTGCTTGCCGGCGTGATCTCGAACGTCGCCGCCTGCATTTGCATGAGATTGCATAAGCCGCGATGTTCGATGAGTGTGCCCTTTGGCCAACCCGTCGAGCCCGAGGTGTAAATCGCGTATGCCAACGCCGCCGGTCCGGACGCCGATTCGACTGGGCCGGAATCTTCGCGCGATATACGCTCGCGATCGGTATCGAGCAGCACGCACCGCGCGGACCGCTCGGCGAACCGGCCGGCGAGAGGCGCGAGCGTGAGCAGCACGCGGACACCGCTGTCGTTCAGCATGAAGGCCAACCGTTCGGCGGGTTGCGCCGGATCGATGGGCACGTAGGCGCCCCCGGCCTTCATCACGCCCAGCGCCGCGATGACCATCTCGACGGAACGCGTCGTGCAAATGCCGACCAGGTCCTCATGCTTCACGCACAGCGATTGAAGGTACCGCGCGAGTTGGTTTGCGCGCGCGTCCAACTGCGCGTATGTCAACACGTGTTCGCCGCACACGACGGCGATCGCATCGGGCCTGTTGCGGGCCTGCGCCTCGATGAGCGCGTTTGCCGTTGTCATGTCCGGATAGGGCCGCGCGGTGTCGTTGAATTCGACCAGCACGCGATGGCGCTCGTCGTCCGTCAGCAAATCTACGTCGTCGATTTCGCGTTCGAGATCGTCCACCAGCGCGCGAAGCATGGCCGAAAAATGCCGCGAGACGCATTCGCGGAAGTACTCGTCGAACACACTGTCGTTCAAATCGAAGATGACAAAATAATCCATCAACTGGGGCACGTAAAACGCGTGAATCACCAGCGTTTCGCGTCCGTGCCCGGATCGCACCCAGTGGGGCAGGTTCTCTTCGTAACCCAGCAAACCCACCGGCTGCGCGACGTGTACGTTCAGCATCACGTCGTAATCGCCATAGTCGAGGCTCATGCGAAAAACGCCGTTGACATTCTTGCGGTTTTCCACCGCTTCCGCGCGCACTTTCCGTGCGAGCGATAGAAATGTCTCTCCTTCGTCGATACGAACGCGCAACGGCAACGCGCCGACGAATACGCCGATGGTGTCTCGAGCCGCGTCGTTGCGGCGATTGTGGTACATCGTCCCGATGGCGAGTTCCCTGCTGCCGCTGATTCGGTACATCAATCCGTACAGCGCCGCCGCAAATAGATTGAACAGGGTCGCCTCGGGCGTCTTCCCCGCGACGCGCGGATCGTCGAGCATGCCGAGAAGTTTCTGCGCGATTCCGTCGCCAAGCAGTTTTCCGCGCGTCGTCAGCGCGGTATTGCTCGACGTGCGCGTGCGCCCGTAGAACGCCGGGGGTTCGAGCCGGCGGGCGAGTTTGGTGCGCCAGAAAGTAAGCTCCTCCACCGGCGGTTTCGATTGGCGCGACTCGAATTCTTCCGCCGCGTAATCCGCGTACTGGGGGAACGCAATCTGCCCATCCAACTTGCCGTCGATCGCAAGCCGGTACAGATTGTTCAACCGCTGCACCGTCAGCACGCTCGAATAGGCGTCGGTAATCAGGTGATTGACGTGGAAGTACCACGCGTGGAAATCCGGGCGCAGCTTCAGCAAGATTGCTCGAAACATCGGTTGCGCGCAATCGAAGACATGCAGGGATTGCTCGCGCGCCCATCCCTTCGCGGCCTCGATCGGATCGGCGTGGCCCGATACGTCGACAATATCCATCGTGTACGAAAACGGCTCGATAACGCGGGGCTGCGGAATTCCGTCCTCTTCGACAATGATCGTACGAAAAGCGTCGCTGGTGTCGATTAATCTTTGAAACGCCGACTGAAAACAATCAATGCGCGCGCCGGGCGGTAGAAAGTATAGTGCGGCTGCGTCAAGGACTGGCACGTCGGGGTAAAGCTTCAGACCCAGCCAGATCGCCAGTTGCGCACTGGTCAGCCGGGATTTCGCATAAAGCTCTTCCACCGGTACCGTGACTGCCACTGACCCAAACCTCCCACTTCGTCCCATGTCCGAATTTACACGAGAGCGCCCAACCCCGCACACCAGGTCGGCGATTGACACGGATCCCGCCGCGATCGTCGAACGGGTAGTACCATGTTAACAACTTTCGCCTTTACAACCCGCCGAACGATCATTGCCCGCCGATTCGCCGATTGACTCCGACGACATCGAGCGTCCGCGACCAAGCAAGCCGCGATCGCACAGCGCTGGAAAGTTTCGAGCACTGGGCTACGGAAACGATTGGCGCAGTCTTGTCAACCCTTCGCGGTTACAATATTTGTCGCCCAACCCTGCCAAGTGACAAATTCCGTCACAGCGTTGCTGGGGTCTTTTCTGCTCGTTTATTTGTAAAATGTTTATTATCAGTATGTTAAGAGAGCATACGCGTTCTGGCACGCGGTTTGCCTTTGTATCCTCTGGTTTTGTTTCGAGGGATTCGGTCCGGCTCATCGGGCCGGGCCGTGGAAGTAACACTTTGGAGGGTACT